>NZ_JBZQJF010000053.1:0-16961 GCF_059905295.1 Mangrovibacterium sp. | reverse complement strand
TTTTTTCTGAATTTTACCTCTATAACCCTCATCCTGCTTTGTTGGTTCAAGAGAAAAGAGGGATTTTGGTATCGAATGACCTTAGCTCTCCGGTGAAAAAGCCTCCAGATAAGCCTCAAACTTCGCTTGCATCTGCTCACCTTTTTCGGGATCGACCTGTTGGGCCTGCAGCATCAACTGCCGGTAATAGTAAAGCTTTGCGGTCCATTCATCTGCAAAAGCAGTCCGCTGGTTTAACTTGAACTGCAAAAAATAGTCAAGCCATTGCTCCAGTAATCTGCTCTGCTCTTTTAATTGTTTCATCCCCGCACTCACCTCGCCTAGCTTGAAATATTGGGCATTTCCCTGGCACGACCAATAATCGACCGGCCATAGAGAGAAGGGCAAAATATCGGCAGAGCGTTTCACGACTTCCTTTGCCCGAACGGAATCGCCCGTTTTAATCAATGCATCTGCCAGGCGATAAAAGGCAGCACGAATATTCATTACACCCAACATACGTCGATGGTGCCAATCAAAATAAACCGTCGAATCAGTCAAGTTGTCCCAATTGCAACGATTCATCAGTTTATCATACAAGACACTGGCATCGATTCCTCCCATATCTGCTACGCTTTCCGAGGAAGTTTTTTTAGCAATAAGTTTATAGACCATCCCGTCGAAACGCAGATAGTCCTTCAGTCCAAAATCACGCGGATCAGTCCACGAGGTAAAATATACAGGACGCTCTGCCACATTGGATGCAATGATATCCCAAAAGGCCAGTTCATTCCGCAGGATATACTTGCGATCCAGATGAATCGGAATCTGCGTATCCCCTACCGGCAAGCTTATCCCCGTTAGCGGAATATAATCGAGCCGTTCACCGTTTTGCAGTTCCAGCTTGGTCCGGGTCGAATCGTCGGCTACAAAATCGAGCACCTGTTTCCAATCGGCTTTTTTGCTAATGCGCGACACCACCGGCACATAATCCACATCTCCGGTTTCATACTTGCCCAATGGAACTGTCAGCTTCAAGCCCGGGTTATCGTAAATTTTCCGGTTGATTTGCCGCAAGTACCAACCTGCATTCAGGTAGGGCATCACCACCACGCGGACGTCACGCCTGATTCCCTCAACCTCTTGGCAATACCACAACGGATAGGTGTCATTATCGGCATGGGTAAACAAAATAGCATTGGGGTCACAGCTTTCCAGGTAATTACGCGCCAGATCTCGTCCCGTATATCGTCCCGACCGGTCATGATCGTCATAATTTTGCACTAGTAAAATTCCCGGGACTGCAGCCAGAAGCAACAAGCCCCCGATCCCCATAGCTATAGGTGCCTTGATCCTATGCTGTAACCAATCGAGCATAGCCAGTGCACCAACTCCGATCCACACGGCAAATACGTAAAAAGAGGCCACATACACATAGTCACGCTCACGAGGTGTTTGCGGCACCTCGTTCAGGTACACCACCAACCCGACACTCATTATCGCGAACAACAGTGCCATGGGCCAAAAGGAATTACACTCCCTTTTACAATGAAAAAACAGTCCAATCGCACCCAGGAGGAAGGGCAAAAAGAAATAGTGATTTTTTCCTTTATTATCTTTTAACTCATCAGGCAAATTGTTTTGCGGTCCCAACCGGGCTTGATCAAGAAACGGAATTCCCGACTCCCAATTACCGTGCAAGGGACCGCCAAAGCCCTGAATATCATTCTGCTTTCCAACAAAATTCCACATAAAATACCGCCAATACATGTGCCCAAATTGATAACGGAGAAAAAACAGCAGATTCTCGTCGAAAGTCGGGATAACAGTTTGCTGGCGCCGTCCTTGTTCATCACGGTAAAATACTTTCTCCCCTTTCAAATCGACCCAACTGGCATAAGCCTGCCTCTGACTTTCGTCCTTGCTGGACATACGCGGGAAAAAGCCAACCGTCTCCGGAACAAAGTCAACTCTCGGATTTAATTTCACCAGCACATAATGATTCCCTTCCTTCACATAACTTGTCCGATCGTGATACTCTTGTGGCACCGAAGCATAATTTTCGCCATAAAAGATCGGACGTGTTCCGTAATTTTCACGTTTTAGGTAATTTATCAGCTCGAAAGTGGTCTCCGGGTTGCCCTGATCAACAGGAGGATTAGCTGCAGAACGAATAAAAACAGTGAAATAAGAGGTATAGCCAAGCGTCAGAAATAACAAACACAGAATAGCCTGTATCAGCCACTTGCGCCCCCGCCGATGAGCATAAAATAAAGCCCCTGCAAAAACAGCAATCGACACAAGCAGGTAAAGATAAAATCCCGAATTAAACGGCAAGTGCAGGCTGTTAACTGCAACTAACTCAAATGGCCCGGCCAACGAAAACAAACCGGGAATATAGACGAGCATAATCAGCAGGATCAATGCGAGGGATCCACCCAAAGTCATCAACAATCCCAGCCAACTGAAGCAGTATTTCCGGGAATAAACGATTAAGGCTACTGAAGGGATAACCAGCAAATTCAATAAATGAACACCAATTGACAGGCCGGTTAAAAAGAAAATGAGCAATATCCAGCGGGAAGCCCCCGGCTCGTCGGCCTCCTCTTCCCATCGGGTCGCAGCCCATAAAACCAAAGCGGTAAAAAGGGAAGACATAGCATACACTTCAGCCTCGACTGCCGAAAACCAAAACGAATCGGTAAATGCATAGGCCAGTGCACCAACAGCCGAAGCCAACCACACCAAGGCAAGCTTTTCGGGCATTAGTTTTCGCATCACCCACACCGAAGTCCAAAACAACAGCATCACCGTCCCCGCACTCGACAAGGCAGACACCAGATTTACCATCACAGCCTGCCGCTCTGGATCGCCAAAACTTAGCAGGGAAAACAGTCTTCCAATTAGCATAAACAAGGGAGCACCTGGAGCATGCGGTATTTCAAGTTTGGTGGAGGCAACCAAAAACTCACCGCAATCCCACAAACTCATCGTAGGCTCCAGGGTTAACACATAAACGATCAGGGCTAAGGCAAAAATCAGCCAGCCCCACAAGCAGTTTTTTTTCCTAAATGTCATGGCTTGGGCAATTTGTTCTGATTAATGATACACCTAAAAACCCACAGGTTCATTTTTCAATATTAACCCTGTAAAAAGATTAGATAAGAGACCTCCCCATCCGGAATACTCCAAACAATTTTTGTTACTTTTGTCGTACCAAAAAGTACCGGAAACAAATCTATGTTTGAAAAGCTTATATTGCTGGAAGGGGTTGATCCTCTTGAATTTTACGGTGTAAACAATGCTAAAATTGATCTGATTAAGGCATTCTTTCCCAAATTGAAAATTATTAGCCGCGGCAACCAACTGATTGTGCAAGGCGACAAAAAAGAAAGTGCATCGTTTGAAAAGAAACTGGAGCTTTTACTCGATCACTATCATCAATTCAATATTTTAACAGAAGACACGATTCGCCAGGTCATGAACAACGACCCGCAAGCTGCCGAATCGCTTAACCTAAGCCCAGCGGATGTTTTATTGCATGGCAACAATGGCAAGCCCATTCGTGCCCGCACCCCCAATCAACGCATTTTAGTTGAAGAAAGCCGAAAGTCAGATTTAATCTTTGCGATTGGCCCTGCCGGTACCGGAAAAACATACACAGCCATTGCTTTGGCTGTCCGGGCATTGAAAAACCGGGAAATACGACGCATCATCCTTAGCCGACCTGCTGTTGAAGCCGGCGAACGCTTAGGCTTCCTTCCAGGGGATTTAAAAGAAAAGATCGATCCTTATCTGCAGCCGCTGTATGATGCACTGCAGGATATGATCCCCGCCAAAAAGCTCGAAGAATTTATGAAAGACGGCATCATCCAGATTGCACCCCTCGCATTTATGCGCGGCCGCACACTGAGCGATGCATTTGTTATTCTGGACGAAGCACAAAACACTACTCTCAACCAATTGAAGATGTTCTTAACACGAATGGGGATGAATGCCAAGTTCATCATTACCGGTGACGAAACACAAATTGACCTGCCATCGGCCAGTCAGTCAGGCTTAATTCAAGCCAAGAAAATCTTGCGAAACATTGAGGGTATTTCCTTTGTTCATTTCAACACCAAAGACATCGTTCGCCACCGTTTGGTGCGCGATATTGTTGAAGCTTATGACAAACATTATCAAAAACAGTTAGCGAAATTAGAAGAACGAAAATCACAAAATAAATTAGAAGAAAATGAGTAAAGCATTGACCAGAACGGATTTCAATTTTCCGAATCAAAAAAGTGTTTATCATGGTAAAGTGCGCGATGTTTACAATATCGGCGACGAGTACCTGGTGATGGTTGTAAGCGACCGCATTTCTGCATTCGACGTAATCCTGCCTGAAGGCATTCCTTACAAAGGACAGGTACTGAACCAAATTGCAGCAAAATTCCTCGATGCAACGGCCGATATCGTACCAAACTGGAAAATTGCGACTCCGGATCCCAATGTAACTGTAGGTCACGCTTGCGAACCATTTAAGGTTGAAATGGTAATTCGCGGTTACCTGACCGGGCATGCATGGCGTGAATACAAGAGCGGTAAACGCAGCCTTTGCGGCGTTCCACTTCCTGAAGGAATGGTTGAAAACCAAAAATTCGAGGCACCAATCCTTACTCCTACCACGAAAGCAGACGAAGGACACGACGAAGATATTTCCCGTGAGGAAATCATCAACACCGGCTTGGTTAGCAAAGAAGATTATGAGATGCTGGAAGACTATACACTGAAGTTATTCCAACGCGGAACCGAAATGGCTGCCGAAAAAGGCTTGATTTTGGTGGATACCAAATACGAATTCGGGAAGAAAGACGGTAAAATTTACCTCATCGACGAAATCAACACACCGGACTCATCTCGCTATTTCTATGCAGAAGGGTATAATGAACGATTGGCAAAAGGAGAATCACAAAAGCAATTATCGAAAGAATTCGTTCGCCAATGGTTAATCGAAAACGGCTTCCAAGGTAAAGAAGGCCAAACGATTCCTACAATGGACGAAGCTTTCGTAACCTCGGTAACCGATCGCTACATTGAGCTTTTTGAAAATATCACAGGTGATACGTTTGAGAAATCAAATATCGATCAAATTCAAACACGCATTGAAAGCAATGTAACAGAATACTTAAAGGCCCTTTAAGACATTCGTTTATAAGATATCATTAGCTCCCGGTAATTAACAACCGGGAGTTAATAACTCTCTCTTTATTTAAAATCCTCCCCCTCAAAATCTTGCAGAATAATTTCTATATTGCTTTCGAGAATGAACTGGTTTTAATGAAAGCAAATCTACTCTGTCTGATTTTTATTTTTTCTATGCTTTGTTTTTCGCTTCAGGCGCAAGATAAAGAAGATTCGTCGACTCGTGTCTCAATCGGACAGCAAGTACCCTCTTTTGATTTCATCACTGAAAACGGGAAAAAGGAATCGATTTCAGATTATCGCGGGAAATTGGTTTTGGTTAATTTTTTTGCAACCTGGTGCGGCCCATGCATGAAGGAACTTCCTCACGTTCAGAAGGAAATTTACGACCGATACAAGAACAATGCAAATTTTGAACTTCTCGTTATTGGCCG
Organism: Mangrovibacterium sp.; assembly: GCF_059905295.1. Taxonomy (NCBI): domain Bacteria; kingdom Pseudomonadati; phylum Bacteroidota; class Bacteroidia; order Marinilabiliales; family Prolixibacteraceae; genus Mangrovibacterium; species Mangrovibacterium sp. The sequence continues at coordinate 11,361 of NZ_JBZQJF010000053.1, read as the reverse complement.
CGAACATGACCGGCAGGAAATGGAAAAATTCAAAACAGGTAAAGGCTTCACATTTGGGTTGATTGCTGATCCCAAGCGAGAAATTTACGCCAAATTTGCCACTCAGTTCATTCCCCGGAATTTTTTAATCGACAAAGACGGAACTTTGATATACAGCTCTATTGGATTTAACGAAGAGGAGTTTTCGAAGTTAAAAGCATTAATAGCCAGAAAATTGAATTAATTGGGATGATTCGCCGCAACCAAATAAAAATTTTATTCTTCCTCCTGTGTATACTTGGAGCGTTACGGCTTTCTGCGGCTAACAAAGTTAACACAGATGATATACGGGATAAAATTCATGCACTAAATGAGCTGGCCACGCTCGAAGCTGAAAATGAAAACTTCATGAGCAGCATTCAGCTCAGCCAAGGGGCACTTGATCTATCCCAAAAATATGGCATGCTGGACGAAGCCGCATTGGCAAACGAAAACCTGGGTACAAACTATCTGGGCTTTCAAAATCCAACCCGCGCAATTGAATATTTCGAAGAAGCAGTCCGCCTTAACGAAAAGCTCAACAAAACCGAGAAAGCACTGGAACTACACCGTAAATTGGCAAATATACTTTCCGACCTTGGGAAATATCAAGCATCACTCCAGCATATACAAGCCTACCAAAGTTTAAAAGATACCCTTACTGAAACGAAACAGAAAGAGCAAATTGCAGGATTGGAGGCTGGATTCGCCAAAGAAATTTCCGACACTGAAAACCGGTTAATAACAATTCAATCCGAGAAACAACACACCAATAATATCTTGTTGATTGTTTCCTTTGGGCTTCTAATACTTGCTGTTACAGCACTTATTATTGCCGTTCGGAAACACCTGCAGGTAAAGCGCTACTTTCTTCGCCTGAACGAACAAAAAGACCGCATGTTTTCACTCATCAGCCACGGGCTACGCGGCCCTATTGGAAGCGTGAAGGGTATCTTCGACCTGATTGTGGAACAGGATATGGATGATCCCAAAGAATTAAAATCAATTCTCAATGAATCGCGCGAGGTTGTTGACAGCTCATTCAATTTACTGGAGAATCTGTTAAACTGGTCAAAAAGCCAAACCGGCACACTTACTGTTAACCCGCAAAAAATTAGTATTGCAAGTTTGGTCAAAGAGAACTTAATGCTGTTCACAAGTTCAATCAAGCATAAGAACTTTACAATTGAAAACCATGTCAATGAAAGCCATTTTGCATTTGCCGACATGGAAATGATCAATATTGTCATTCGAAATATTCTCTCGAACTCGGTCAAATTTACCCGTACTGCAGGAAAAATCAGCCTGTATTCGCAAGTTGCAAAAGATAAACTGTTGCTCACCGTGTCAGATACAGGTGTTGGCATGACTCGGGAAATGATTGACGAGATTATGGAAGACGATCCGATTTCAATGGGTTACGCCGAAGACAACTACGATAAAGACCAAGGTATTGGCTTAAAAATATGTAAGGATTTCCTTCAGAAAAACCAAGGAAAATTAGGCATTGAAAGCGCTCCAAACCAAGGAAGTCGTTTCTTCATTTACCTGCCACTTAGTGCTTAATCGCTGAAGCTATTTTCACTGAAATAAAAACTACAGTTCGCCCTTCAACTTATCTCGATTCTACCTAAAATAAACCTGCAAATCCCCAAGCACGTCAGCATTTAACCTAAACAAACTTTCCTACACCAGCACTTTCACCGATTCAATTCCGGCATTCTCAATGATGTCATTTATCAAAATCATTAACATTTCCCCATCCGGACAACTCATCCGGACAACTAGTTACTGTACAAGAATAAACTGTCAGAATTACAACGAACATATTCTCGACCCCTGAATACTATCTCCTTCCGTTAAAACATGTTAAACAAACTGAACGTATTAAAATTGCTAAAACACTGGCACTTTTTATGCGTTAAATTTAGCACTTCAAGATATTGAAAACATATATTGAACAAAAAATATTGAATGCTATGAAAAATGTTAAAAATTTGAGTTTAACACTTCTAATCGCGTTTGGAAGCGCATTTATCACACTCTGGGCTTATACAAAATTTTTCAATGAGCCTCAAGTTGTTCGGGTGGAACCAGAACAGAAAATGCAATATGCAAGCCTGCCGTCTGCTCCGCAAGGTCAAGCTCCAGACCTAACATATGCAGCTGAAAATTCCGTTCACGCTGTTGTACACGTCAAAGTGATGTCGAAAGAGAATGTGCCCAGTTATTCGAATCCTTTTTACGATTGGTTTTACGGCGACCGATATCAAAAACAACAACCACGTATTCGTGAAGGATCCGGTTCGGGCGTAATTATTTCCGATGACGGTTATATTGTAACCAACAATCACGTTATTGACCAGGCCGATGAAATCAAAGTCGTCCTTAACGACAAGCGGGAATACGATGCAAAACTTGTGGGTACTGACAGAACGACGGACGTTGCATTGTTAAAAATAGAGGAGAAAAATCTGCCTCATTTAAAATTTGGTAATTCTGACGCACTTAAATTAGGCGAATGGGTTCTGGCTGTAGGAAACCCCTTCAACCTAACCTCGACGGTAACTGCAGGTATTGTTAGTGCCAAAAGCAGAAACATCGGAATCAACCAAGCTGACATGAGTATTGAATCATTTATTCAAACCGATGCAGCAGTTAACCCGGGAAACAGTGGAGGCGCCTTAGTTAATATGAACGGTGAGTTAGTCGGAATCAATACAGCTATCGCCTCTCAAACAGGATCCTACACGGGCTACTCTTTTGCTATTCCATCAGCAATTGTACAAAAGGTTATTGCTGACTTGAAAGAATATGGTCAGGTTCAAAGAGCGCTTTTAGGCGTCAGTATCGGTGACATTAACGCAGAAGTAGCTGAAAAATATGGCTTAGATAAAATCGAAGGTGTCTTTGTTGCAGGAGTTTCACCGGATGGCGCTGCACAAGACGCCGGAATAAAAGCAGAAGACGTAATTCTCTCTGTTGATGGAGTTAAAGTGAATTCAGTTGCAGAGCTTCAGGAACAAGTCGGAAAACACCGCCCTGGCGATCAAGTAAAAATTTTGATAAAAAGAGACAATAAATCGAAACCATATAACGTAACACTCCGTAACATGCACGGAGATACGGAAATTCTTACTACAGATGCTAATGAATTTCTTGGAGCCAAATTTGACAATGTTACAGAAAACGAGAAATACAAACTGCGCATAAACCAAGGAATACAAATTACAGAGCTAAGTGGAGGTAAACTAAAGGATGCCGGTCTAAAGGAAGGATTTATCATTACCCAAGTGAACAAGCAGGAGGTAAATGGGGTTAATGATTTTATTGCGATTGTAAAAAAAGCAAAAGGTGGCATTTTTATTGAGGGTGTTTATCCAAATGGAGAAAGAGCTTATTTCGTCTTTTCAACAGAAGACTAGATATGTTGCCGTAAAGATATATTAACATTTCAATTACAAATCGGCCGATTTTGCTTTCAAATTTGAATTATTGACTTTGAAAGTCTATATTTGCACGATTTTTTAACAGGGTATGAGACAATTAAAGATTACAAAATCTATTACAAACCGTGAGAGTGCGTCTTTGGACAAGTATCTTCAAGAGATTGGCAAGGAGGAACTTATCACAGTTGAAGAGGAAGTTGAGTTAGCACAACGAATCAAAAAAGGAGACCAGGCAGCGCTTGAGAAATTAACTCGCGCAAACCTTCGCTTCGTCGTTTCTGTGGCTAAACAATACCAAAACCAGGGATTAAGTCTTCCCGACTTAATTAATGAAGGAAACTTGGGATTGATAAAAGCTGCTGAGAAGTTTGACGAAACACGGGGGTTTAAGTTTATTTCTTATGCTGTATGGTGGATTCGTCAGTCTATTCTACAGGCTTTAGCGGAACAGTCGCGTATTGTTCGTTTGCCTCTTAACCAAGTTGGCTCTTTGAATAAGATCAATAAAGCTTATTCAAAATTCGAACAAGAAAACGAACGCAAGCCTTCGCCTGAAGAGCTCGCCGACACATTGGAGCTACCTGCTGAAAAGGTTGCTGATACACTTCGTGTTTCAGGACGACACATTTCAGTTGACGCCCCGTTCGTGGAAGGTGAAGACAACAGCCTGCTTGACGTCCTCGTCAACAATGATTCTCCCAATGCTGACCGCAGCTTGATTATGGAATCACTTGCTCGCGAAATCGAACGTGCTCTTGCTACCCTTACAGAAAGAGAAAGCGACATCATAAGGATGTTCTTTGGAATTGGTTGCCAGGAGATGACCCTGGAAGAAATTGGTGAACGATTTGGGCTAACCCGGGAAAGGGTACGCCAAATTAAAGAAAAAGCTATACGCCGGTTAAGGCATACATCCAGAAGCAAATTGCTTAAATCATATCTTGGATAGTAAAAAAATTTTTCAACCGCCTTTTACAAGGCGGTTTTTTTTTGCCTGATAATTTCGATCCGAGATCCACGAATCATTTATTCATCCGCAAACATTCCAATCATCTTTTCCCCCATTGAATTGGTATAGGCCCGAAACATCCCCGTTGTGTTAAACACCATTGCCGGCCTTCCTTTTCGATCCAAACAAACCACTCCACCTTCTCCTCCTGCATCGACCAGTTTCTTCATGATAACCTCCTTTGCGGCCTCATTTACGGTCAATCCTTTATACTCCATTAAGGCAGAAATATCATGAGCCACAGCATATCGAATAAAATATTCACCATGCCCGGTACAAGAAACACCACAGGTCTGATTATTGGCGTAAGTTCCGGCCCCAATTACAGGACTATCGCCTATTCGTCCGTAACGCTTATTCGTCATTCCACCGGTTGATGTACCGGCTGCCAGATTTCCTTTACGATCCAGTGCCACGCAACCAACGGTGCCATGTTTATCTTCCCTTAGAACCTTTTGAAGTCGCTGATAACTTTTTTCAGTATAAAAATAGGAGGGATCGACCAGCGACAAGCCTTCTTCAACTGCAAAGGTCTCTGCTCCATCTCCCGACATCATAACATGAGGTGATTTATCCATCACCAGCCGAGCTGCAACAATCGGATTCTTCAATCGCTTAACGCCAGCTACAGCCCCTGCATTCAGATCATTTCCCTGCATAATAGAAGCATCAAGTTCATTCGTGCCCTCATGGGTAAAGACAGCGCCTTTACCGGCATTAAAAAGCGGATTATCCTCCATATAACAAATAACAGCGACAACAGCATCAGTAGCCGTTCCAGAATGTTTCAGAACGTCATTTCCAATGCTTAAAGCCGAATCCAGTGCTGAGAAATACGCAGCCTTAGCTTCTTCACCTAATGACCCGGCACTAAAATTACCGGCACCTCCATGAATAACGAGTGCATAATCATAGGCCGGCTGATCGTCAATCTTTACTTTTGAATTATTGAGGCAGGAACATAGCAACAACACAGCTATTAAAAGAAATGTAGCTTTCATAAGACGTTGAATTAGTTCAACATCTAAATTACAAAAATCAAATTGTAATGAAGTTATTTTTGAGCCACAACAATAAGAGAAAGCCCATTATCTGCGTAGGGCTTTTTATCGAAGCTACTGTAAAATCGGATTTTCGAAAATCCAACAAGCAAAAGAATGCGCTCCAGCTCATCCTTCTTTATCGGAATCAACAAGGTTGAATTTTCTACCGTAGTCCACTCCGGCATAACTGTTAACCGAGTAATAAAATGGACCTTTGGTTGAGAGGTAGTGGGCAACACGTAAGAACGTTCGAAATGGACTTTATGGTTCTCAATTAAGGGTAAACTCTGAACTTGTTGAGCAAGAATGTAACTATAGTTGATCAACTGAAGGAACAGTGTACCATTGGTTTTAAGAAGCTGAAAACTTTGCTGTAAGAAATCGCGAATTTGTGTAACTGATTCCAAATGAACCAGCGTATTGCCAAAGCAAATTACCGCATCAAAATATTTTTCTGGAAAGACGGTGTTCAACTTCAACATATCCATTTCCTTAAATGAAAGATCAGCCGAACGATAATCCTCATTGGCACGACGAATCATGTCTTGGTTTAAGTCAATTCCAATTCCCAGAGCCCCAGTTTGACACAATGAGTTAGCTAGCTGGCCCGTAGAACAGCCAACATCCAGAAAAAAGAATTCGCCTCCGTCTGCAAATTCAGATTGCACCAACTCAATTTGATGATTTTTTACGGGAAAGATATGCTCGTAAACGTTGGCAATAGAACTATAAAACTGCTGTTGACCCATCTCCGCTAACACTTTTAATTAAAACAGCAGATAAATATAGAATGTTTCGACAGAAAAGTTACGATGTTATATGCCACGAACCTCGTTCAGTAAGCCCTCGCAGGCATCTTCAAGGATATCCAATACCAATTCAAATCCATCTGAACCACCGTAATAAGGATCAGGAACGGAATAATGACCGCCGCGGCTGCAAAAATCAGTCATTTTATAGATTTTATTCAAATCTTCCACGTTAGATGCATAATCCTGCAAATCATTAACGTTATCATCATCCATCCCGACGATAAAGTCGAAGCCATCGAAATCAACCTCCGGATCGAACTTCCGGGCGACCGATGTCAAGCGGTATCCCCGACGTATAGCATGGCTCTGCATACGCTGATCGGCAGGTTCCCCTTCATGATATCCTGCGGTTCCCGCTGAATCGCATTCGATCTCATCTTCAAGTCCACTTCTCTTAACCAAGCCATTAAACACAGCTTCGGCACTGGGAGAACGACAAATATTACCTAAACAAACAAATAAAACTCTCTTCTTCATAATGTAAAAAATTCATGTCATAAGTTTTTCTTTTCATAACAACCTAAAATGTTTCTTTGATTCCGAAAAACTGACCAGCAAAATTAGCGCTTTCACAACAGCATGAAACAAAGTTCCAAAAACTTAACCCAACATTAACTTTCAATCTCCATTTTGAAATTCAAGTAAAATTAAAGACATTTGATGCCTTTAATTGACTTATGAGAGACTTTACAGAGGGGAGTGAAGCGCGCCTGATTCTCCAGTTTTCAGTTCCGTTAGTTTTAGGTAATATCTTCCAGAATTTATACAATATCGTCGACAGCGTTATCGTCGGTAATTTTCTGGGCAAAGAAGCTCTGGGAGCTGTAGGTGCCTCTTTCCCGATCATATTTACTCTAATCTCTTTAGTCATTGGTGTCGGCTCCGGGGCATCAACCGTAGTCTCTCAATATTTTGGAGCAAAGGACCTTCCAAACGTCAAGAAAACCATCGATACCATTTTTATTTTCTTCCTGTTTGCTTCAATCATCGTCACCATAATCGGGCTCTCCCTTAGCCGATCCATATTTTTATTGCTGCAGCTCCCAAAAGAAATGCTGAACGAAGCCGTTACTTACCTGGATATATACTTGTCGGGCATGTTCTTTTTCTTTGGTTTTGCAGGCATCACATCTATCCTCCGGGGAATGGGAGACGCTAAAACTCCACTGTGGTTTATGATTGTCTCAACCATCCTCAATATTGTGTTCGATTTGCTCTTCATCATTGTCTTTAAATGGGGAATTGAGGGCGTTGCATTTGCGACAGTTGTTTCGCAAGCTTTCGCTTTTTTCTCGGCAACCTGGTACCTTAACAAACGCCATACAGTGATTAATTTGTCAATCCGCAAATACATTTTCGACCGATCCATTTTCAAAAGTTGCATTCGAATCGGACTTCCAACCGGGTTTCAGCAGTCCTTCATTGCCTTTGGGATGATGGCCATTATGGGAATCGTCAACACTTTCGGAACCAATGCCGTTGCAGCCTATACTGCAGCAATGCGTGTAGACTCGTTTGCCAAGATGCCGGCATTAACATTTAGCTCAGCACTTTCGTCATTTGTTGGACAAAACCTGGGGGCACAGCAAGAACTGCGAGCCCGAAAAGGATTGAAAATAACGATCTTATTTTCACTAACCTATGCCACCGTCATATCAGCAATTATCATTCTTTTCGGGAAATACATCATTCGAATATTCACCCCGGATCAGGGTGTGATTGAAATTGGTCAGGACTACCTGCTCATTGTTTCATCATTCTACCTCCTCCTCTCTATTATGTTTACGCTAACCGGATTCCTGAGAGGTGCAGGCGCTACTTTAATTCCCATGTTGACAACCATTGCCTCTCTTTACCTGGTACGTATACCCTTAGCCTATTTCTTATCAGATCATATTGGCGTAAATGGGATTTGGTGGGCCGAACCTGCCAGCTGGCTACTTGGAATGTTTATTTTAATCATCTATTACTACACCGGGAAGTGGAAAGGGAAAGTCGTTACCCGCAAAATAGAGGAATCGGAATAACCAACTCTGAGACAAGCGACTTATTTTAAAGTCTTCCAATCCAAGACCTTCACTCTTTAGATTCAATTCAAATTAGGAGAATCCCCTATTCCCTTGTTTGCTCTTGTTTTCAAACACTTATCCACTTATCTAACAGTATTCATCCCCAATTCTGCCCAAAAACATTCGTTCTGGCTGAAATAACAAACCTTATAATTTATTAAATTCAAAGGCAAATGAACAACTAGACGACAAACCGCAACCCTGTTGCATAAAAACTTTAACCTTATGAATAGTATTTTCTGGATTGTACCACTGTGTTCGTTGGTGGCTCTGGTCTTTGCATGGGTTTTCTTTAAGTCCATGATGAAGAATTCGGAGGGCACACCACGAATGATGGAAATTGCACAATATGTGCGCGAAGGAGCGATGGCATACCTTTATCGTCAGTACAAAGTAGTAGGAATGGTCTTTATAATCCTGATGCTTATCCTTCTTGTTTTAGCTTACCTGGGCGTTCAAAACCCCTTTGTTCCCGTAGCATTCTTAACCGGAGGTTTTTTCTCAGGCCTATGTGGTTTTCTGGGGATGAAAACAGCGACTTACGCTTCTGCAAGAACAGCTCACGGTGCCTCTAAATCATTAAACCAAGGCTTGAAAGTAGCTTTCCGAAGCGGAGCAGTGATGGGCCTTGTTGTTGTTGGCTTTGGATTGCTTGATATTGCTGCCTGGTATTTATTCCTTAATAAAGTGATTTTCACGACTGCCCACATGACCAACGGGCTCCATTTTATCGGACTAAACCTGGTTCATGCAGGAACCAGCGAACATCAAAAATTAATCGAAATTACAACCACCATGTTAACCTTCGGGATGGGTGCTTCAACCCAAGCCTTGTTTGCTCGTGTTGGTGGAGGTATTTATACAAAAGCGGCCGATGTTGGTGCCGACCTTGTTGGTAAAGTTGAAGCCGGAATTCCGGAAGATGACCCTCGTAACCCAGCTACTATTGCCGATAATGTAGGCGATAACGTAGGTGATGTTGCCGGGATGGGTGCCGACTTATACGAATCTTACTGCGGTTCAATTCTAGCAACAGCTGCTTTAGGAGCTGCACTGCCGGCCTTGTCGCTCGAACACAACGGCATGGAAACCGAAATGGCCGTCATTGCGCCCATGCTTGTTGCTGCCGTTGGTATCATTTTCTCCATCATTGGTATTTTCATGGTTCGCACAAAAGAGTCGGCCAGCCAGAAAAACTTACTAAATGCCTTGTTAATGGGCACCGGAGGTTCGTCCGTTCTCATTCTGCTCGCCATGCTCGGAATGGCTTATGTTGGCTGGATCACATACGGTGTATTTGGTTCCGTAATTATTGGCTTAGCAGCCGGTGTTATTATTGGACAGGCAACTGAATATTTTACATCTGACGAATATGGCCCTACAAAAGGGATCGCCAACCAAGCCCAGCAAGGACCTGCTACAACCATCATCGATGGTATTGCTGTTGGTATGTATTCAACCTGGATCCCTGTTGTAACAATTGTTCTCGGTATCGTTGGTTCATTCTGGTCGGCAGGTGGTTTTACCGACTTTGCAATGGGCGTTTACGGCATTGGTTTCGCTGCTGTAGGTATGCTCTCAACTTTAGGAATTACTCTGGCAACTGATGCTTTTGGTCCGATTGCTGACAATGCAGGTGGTAATGCTGAGATGGCGGAACTACCCAAAGAAGTTCGGGAACGTACCGATGCTTTGGATATGCTTGGAAATACAACGGCAGCTACCGGAAAAGGTTTTGCCATTGGTTCTGCAGCATTGACTGCCATGGCACTGATCTCTGCCTATATGGAAGAAATTCGTTTGTGGTTTGGAAAAATTGCCGGCCCCGATGGATTTGTAACCAAAGGCGATTATATTTTCTACAATACCGTGAAACCTGCTGTTGAAGAAGGAATGAAAGCCATCCAGATTTCTGCTGCTTCTGTAAAGGATTTCTCTGCTGCTTATGATATAACGCTCTTCAACCCGATGTTCCTGGGTGGTATTTTCGTAGGATCGATGATGGCCTTTGTGTTCTGTGCAATGACTATGAAAGCCGTTGGTCGGGCAGCTGGTGCAATGGTTAACGAAGTTCGCCGTCAGTTCCGCGAAATTGCGGGAATCATGGAAGGAAAAGCGACTCCGGAATATGCCAAATGTGTTGAAATTTCAACAAGAGGGGCACAACGCGAAATGTTACTCCCTTCTTTAATCGCAATCATTGTTCCTGTAGCAGTAGGCGCATTAATGGGAGTTGCCGGTGTAGTTGGACTACTTGCTGGCGGATTAACTTCCGGCTTTACCTTAGCAGTCATGCTTAACAATGCCGGTGGTGCCTGGGACAATGCTAAAAAGTATATCGAAAAAGGAAACTACGGTGGTAAAGGAAGCGAAACGCACAAAGCTGGTGTGGTTGGCGATACCGTTGGTGATCCATTTAAAGATACATCGGGCCCATCTTTGAATATCCTGATTAAACTGATGACCATGGTATCCGTGGTAATGGCCGGATTAACTGTAACGCTGAGCTTAATGTAAACACCCCCTTTTATAGGATTTGAACAACCTGCAAATTTCGGTTTGCAGGTTTTCTTTTTTTCGAAAGTCTCTTTGAATTGAGGTCTTTGCGGGGCAATTCACCCCGAGGAGTTGGAATCTGATTCAGAAGAATCAACTTTCGTCCCGGTTAAATGATCCCAGGTCTGTCTTTCAGGTCTACGCCACTCGATTATTTCGGCCTAAAACAATTACAACTTCGGCAAGCAATCTAAGATTCCGTGCTTTTATTGTTCAGATAAGAGCAAACTTATCCGACAAAAGATCATGATCATCTGATACCGGAGAAGGATCATCCGACGAAAGATGAAGCCTCCAACCCGGGTTGGCATGTCGGTCCGGTACAAGACAGGCATTATCCGACGAAAGATCGTGATCATCTGAGACCGAAGAAGGATCATCCGACGAAAGATGAAGCCTCCAACC
>NZ_JBZQJF010000052.1:0-5270 GCF_059905295.1 Mangrovibacterium sp. | reverse complement strand
TTACTTTCCTTCCGGCCAGTCAAAATCATCTTTATTCATTCCGAAAAAGCGGACTGCATTGTTGAAAAGAATATCACGTTTCTGATCTTCAGAAAGGAACTGCGCATGCTCAATCACACCCATTGAAGTTTCAAATAATCTCGGCCACATCATAAAGTCGGTTCCGTAGATAATTCGTTTTTCAAAACCAGCCTGAACCAAGCGCTTAATGTACCATTCCACTTCGTCGAGCGGGTAGCTCCAGATCATTCCTGCAATGTCTACATAGACATAAGCATTCGCACCCATCAATGCAATCATCTCCTCTGCCATAGGGTATCCGGCATGCATAACCCAGACCTTCAAATTCGGATGACGAGCCAACATTTCTTCCAGTTCAAAAGGATTTCCGAGCGAGGCGCGGTACTTGGGTTGTGTGAGGTTAGCCATACCATTTCCACCAGTTCCCATGTGAATACCAACCGGAATTCCAAGCTCTTCAGCTACGGCAAAATAAGGATCAAGCGAAGGATCGCTTGGCGAAATTCCCTGATACTGCGGTGCCACTTCAGCCATCACCTTATAAAAGCCATTCTCCATTGAATCGCGGAAAGCTTCGACGGTCATTTCTTTAGCATTACTAATACCAATTCCAGGGATGATTCGTCCTTTTGGTGCAGCGTTCACCCAGTTGTGTAAAATTTCTGCATCGCCAAAAGCAACCATGGTCATGTTGAAGTTCTTGATGCGCTTGATGACTTCGTCCTGCATCTCCTGATCAGAGTGAGCAGGCTGCAAGGGATCCACACAATCCAGGTTCATAAAAAACGGAGCTTTCTCCTTGGGATCAGCGCCAGGCATATCCGATAAAAACCAGGGGCACATCGGCGACACATAATCCGGATTAACTTTCATCGTATGAACGTGAATATCAAATATTGGAAGATGCTTCACAGGTTCTTTTTCCTGTGCATAAGCATTCAATCCCAAAGTAACTAAAGCTGTAAAAAGTAATTTCTTCATTGGTTTATGTTTTTGGGGTTTAGTTTGTTTTTGATTCAAGTATTTCACGCCACATTGCAAGTTCGTTAGCATAACGATCGTCAATAAGCTCACATTGAGAATCGATGCGCATAGTGGCGCGATTATTAAGATTATAAGGTTTCCAGACCGGTTGTCCTGCAGCCGACGGAGTTCCCGTAGCGGCAAAACTAGTCCAGTAATTACACATGTTTCGAGAAGCCTGAAAGCGTTCTTCACGGCTGCCGGCCAATCCCGGAATATCGGAGCCATCAGGCCCCTTTGTTGCAGCTACATTGTAGAATTTGAAAGGAATATCCATGGCATGCATCGAGCCGAATTCGTAGTCTGTTCCCGGAATTTTTTGTTCCGATTTGTAGCCAAAGTTGTACAAATAAACAGGTGCACCACCTTGTTCAAATTTGCGCTCGGCTATCCGAACCGAACCTAGTCCCATCGACAACATCGAGTAAATGGCTATGTACAAATCGGTCGGGCTGGCTTGCGGCCGAGTCGCTTTATAAGTGGATATAATCCGCTCTGTTTGGTTGCCAAAATCTTTTTCCAGTCTGCTTTTCAGTCCGTCATTTGTAAGGTTGAAAGCATCCAGATCGCCGCCAAACATCGAAAAGAAAATCTGCTCATCTTCATTCCAACCGACAATGAGTGGCTTGCTCTTTGAAATTTCGCAAGCAGTGGGGCTAAACGGATGAACAGGTAAAACCGTCCCATCCACGACAGGGCTAAATCCACCAATCCCCGCAGCACCAATCCCATCAAACGTGCTAACCAGCGATCGCATGCCATGTTTCGAAAGTTGTAGCTGAGCTTCGAGTAATTGGGCAGCCGGCATTTGTAACAATTTGCGAGCTGATGCTTTCGTGAGTCCCAGATCACTCAACAACAAACTTGTAGTTTCAGCAGCCAACTCAACAGTTTTGAACTTCAGCCCCGGACCACTCTCGATTGATGCTTTATTGAAATAAGGAGCCGCTTCGGGCATGGCATACAAGGCAGAAGTTTTCATGCCTCCACCCGACTCGCCGTGAATCATCACATTATTGGGGTCGCCTCCAAAGCGTTCAATATTTTCGCTGACCCATTTCAGGGCAATAGCGATATCCTGAACACCGCGATTTCCAGAGCCTGCAAACTCGTCACCCAATATTTCGTCGAGATACAAAAAACCGAGTAAGCCTAAGCGGTGGTTAGTTTCCACAACAACCACGTTAAACAATCGGGCCAAATTAGCCCCGTCCTGCATTGCACTTCCTCCGGAACCCGATACAAAGCCACCACCGTGGTTATAAACCATTACCGGACGTTTGCCACTATCGCAAGCCGGAGTCCAAATATTCAGAAACAGGCAATCTTCAGCCGGGTCAGGTTCATTGATGCCAAAAGTCTGATTTGGTACCTGGATTGAAGGATTTCCCAATTGCAGCGCATCACGAACTCCAGTCCAGGGTTTCAGCTCAGCCGGTCGTTTAAACCGGTTTGCTCCGGAAACGCTTCCGGCATATGGAATTCCTTTAAAGGTAACCAAACCATCAGCTTGTAATCCCTTCAGTTTACCATAAGCTGTTTCCACAACACGTTCTTTCGGGAGAGATGACTTCATCCCGGATACCAAGCTGGGTAAAAAAGCCAGACCGGTTAATCCTGCGCCGGAAAGTCTTAAAAATTGTCTGCGGTTATAGTGGTTTTTCATTTTATTGTCGTTAGTCAGTTATCGATCTTTAGAATCCGTTTTGGGCGTCCATAAAATTCATTTGCTTTTGATAAGGCAAGGGCCCCGGCCGTGTTTCATCATCAAGCTCAATCACCTGCGGATTAGTATCGTTAAAAACCGGCCATTGGGGAAGCCCTTCTCCATTTGGATTTCCGGTTTTCGCAAAATTTACCCAGTAACTGCTCATGATATTTTCCAATGCATAGTCAGTTTCTGTAAAGGGTTTATCCCAATTATGAAGTGTGTGAAGAGCATAAGCAAACTCAGCCGAGTGGAAAGCACCGTAATTCGGTTCGCCTGGCGGAACTCGTTTGAAATAATAAAGCCAGGACGGATTTTGACCTGTTTCAGATTGCAACCGGGCCCAACTGTAATTATTCCAACCAAAGGATATCTGAGAATTCAGTTTTTGAGATGCTGCTGCTTCCTCATCGGTATTTGCAGGGAACAACTGCAGATAGGCAGCAGCATGTTCGCCATATCGAGCCAAGGCAGCAGCCTTTGCCTGCGCTGCTGTTGGTACAGGGCCAAAGAATACACCATCATCGGCATTCCAACCAGAGATCAGCGGAACATCGTTTTGCTTGCCGGCTTCAAAGGTTTCAGCAACTGGTGGAACCACAATATTATCCACCGTAATTCCCTGTCGTCCCGGAAATTTCAACACTAATGAATCGGCAGGAATTGCCCGCATCGCCGCCAAGTTCGAATAGCCGGCATCAGCAAACATTTTCTCTCCGGCTTTCTCTGCATCGGCAAGTGTATTCCCCAACGATAGTGTTTTGCCGAACATACCTCCACTTTCCCCAATTGCCTTTTGGAAAAGTCCTTTAGCCAGTGGGGAAACCATCAACATATTCACACTAAATGAACCGGCAGACTGACCCGCAATTGTGACATTTTCAGGATTACCACCGAAAGCTGCAATATTATTCTCCACCCATTTCAAAGCAGCAATTTGATCCAGAATGCCATAGTTTCCGGAAGTATTCAAATCCGATTCTTTCGAAAGTTCCGGATGCGCCAGAAACCCAAAAATTCCCAGCCGATAATTGATCGTGATGAATACGACACCTTTTCGGGCCATCTCGGTTCCATCGTACAACGGCACCATTCCCGAGCCGGAAGTCAGTCCTCCACCATGAATCCAGACCATCACCGGAAGTTTCTCATCGGCTTTTTTAGCCGGGGTCCAAATGTTCAGATACAAACAGTCTTCACTCATTGGCTTGGCTGGTGTGATAAACTCCTGCGACCAGCAAAAAAATGGTTTTGGATCCGGTTGCATGGCCGAAGCCGGTGGATTTACACATTCGCGAACACCGGCCCATGCATCAACACTCTGGGGAGCTTTCCATCGCAAATCACCAACCGGTGGAGCTGCATAAGGAACACCCAGGAAAATAGCCACGTCTCCTTCCGTACTTGTTTTTCCGGCAACAATTCCGGCCTGTGTTTTTACTGCATCAACCTTCAATGTTTTGTCTGCAGTTTTACCGCAAGAACAAAAAACAGCGATGACTGATGCAAGGAATAGCGTTCGGTTCATAGGTTTGTTGGTTTAGGTCGTTTCTATTGGAAAAGCAGTGGTGCAAAATCTTTTAAATTATGCCGCCAGGTGATAAACGTGTGCCCGGCCGGATACGAATCAGTTTCGTAACGGATGCCGTATTTATCGAACAATGCCTTCGTATTTAAACCATTTTGATAGGCAATGTCCTTCTCGCCCCCCATTGCAATCCAGAATAATTTCAGTTGATTGATCTTTTTCTGAATAGACTCATCCGCACACAATTTTTCAACATCGCTTAGTTGATTCGGAAAGAATCCGGTACTCAACGGTAAAATGTAAGCAAAGCGGTCGGCGTAGAAAAAGGCCATATTCAGGGCCTGCAATCCGCCCATTGAAAGACCTGCGTAAGCCCGAAAATTCGGAGTATTTTTCACCTTGTAATTGGCCTCCACATAAGGAACTAAATCCTCAAAAAAGTATTTATAGTAGGGATCTGCATCTCCGCTTACGGTGGTGTAGAAACCTCCTCCCGGGTTTCCATAAGGCATCACAACAACCATCGGCTTCATTTTGCCTTCAGCCAATAAATTGTCCAGGATAAAATTTGCACGGCCAGCTGTTGACCATGAAGCATCGTTATCGCCACCGCCATGCTGCAAATACAAAACAGGCAATTTTTCGCTCATATTTTCATAACCCGGAGGAAGGTAAACATGTGCCCGACTTACCTTACCGATCGACTTGGCTTGAAACCAAACTTCTTCCAAACGCCCGTGCGGAACATCTTTTATTGCCTGATAATTGGCCGCCTCACCGGGAACTTCAAATAAGTTGGAATACCCGTTTGCCCCTTCCTTTAGCCTCGTATTTTTCGGATCAATCATCTTCAATCCATCAACCGAAAAATCATAGGAATAGAGATCGGGGGCCAGAGGACCAACCACTGTTGACCAAATACCAATATCATCTTTATTCAACTTGATTGGGCCATAGGTTTGCTGAAAGTCACCGGTTACGATTACTTCA
>NZ_JBZQJF010000051.1:0-12704 GCF_059905295.1 Mangrovibacterium sp. | reverse complement strand
GATTTCCTTAATCAGGATGAAAAAAAAGACTTACTGCGCCTTTTAACTGCCGGCTCAGTAGATGATGGAAAATCAACGCTGATTGGTCGTTTAATGTTCGACAGTAAGATGATCTACGAAGATCAGCTGGCGGCATTGGAACGCGACAGTAAACGAATTGGCCATGCCGGTGAGGATATCGACTATGCCTTGCTGCTCGACGGATTGAAAGCTGAGCGCGAACAAGGAATCACCATCGACGTCGCCTACCGCTATTTTTCAACCAACAAACGGAAATTTATCATTGCTGATACCCCGGGACACGAGCAATACACTCGCAACATGGTTACCGGCGCATCAACGGCCAACCTGGCCATCATCCTGATTGATGCCACCAAAGGGGTAATTACACAAACCCGTCGCCATACATTCCTGGTATCCTTGCTGGGAATTAAACACGTGGTTTTGGCCGTTAATAAAATGGACCTGGTGAATTTCGACCAGAAAGTATTTGACCAAATTTGTGAAGACTATAAAAACTTTGTTGCTCAACTGGATATTCCGGATGTTACCTTCATTCCACTTTCAGCACTGAAGGGCGACAACGTTGTAGAAAAGTCGGATAAAATGCCATGGTACCAGGGAAAATGTATGCTCGACTTCCTGGAGAATGTACACATCAGCTCCGACCGCAATTTCGAAGATATGCGTTTCCCTGTACAGTATGTACTGAAACCCGACAACAATTTCCGCGGTTTCTCGGCACGTGTGGCTTCCGGTATTGTTCGCAAAGGCGAAACCGTAATGGTTCTTCCTTCGAAGAAGACTTCGAAAATTAAAAATATTGTCACTTACGATGGCGACCTGGATGAAGCATTCCCGCCGCAATCGGTAACAGTAACACTCGAAGACGAAATTGACATTTCCAGAGGCGATATGCTGGTTTATCCGGATAATCTTCCTCGTATGGAGCGCCACTTCGAGGCTATGTTGGTTTGGATGGATGAAAAAGCGATGGACCCAACCACGCATTTCTTCATTAAACACGCCAACAACAACACCAAGGTTCGTGTTGACAAGATTCAGTACAAAGTTGATGTGAATACCATGGAACGCTCAGGCATCGATTTCTTCAGCCTGAATGAAATTGGCCGTGTTGTACTGACAACCAACAAACCATTGTTCTTCGACCCTTATAAAAAGAACAAAAGTACCGGTTCGTTTGTGTTGATCGACCCGATGACCAACAACACCGTTGCCGTTGGTATGATTATCGACAAGCTTAGCTCGGACAACTTGCCATCGCGTATTACCGAAGATGAACGTCAACAGATCCGCGAAGGTAAAGGACTGATCCAAACAGACCAATACGAAAAGCGTTACAATCAAAAAGGCGCTACTCTTTGGGTAACCGGTTTGCATGGCTCGGGTAAAAACGAAATGGCTTTCAGCCTCGAAAAACAACTTTTCGAAATGGGAGCAACAGTTGTGCTGCTGGATGGAAGTTCTGTACGTTCAGGCTTATCCAAAGAATTGGATTACTCGCCAACTGACCGTGCCGAGCACTTACGTCGTGTAGCCGAAGTTTCGCGCCTGCTGAACGATCAGGGTATCATTACCATCTGTTCGTTTATTTCGCCGGACAAAGAAATCCGTAAACAGGTTGCCAAAATCATTGGTGAAGATCGATTCCACTTGTTCTATATGAATGCTGATTTGGAATTCTGTAAAAACAACAAGGCTGACTTCTACAACCAGGATCAACTGAGCTATGTTCCGGGAATCGATATCCCGTTTGATGCCCCTGAAAATCCTTCATTAGAGCTTTCGGCTGCAGATAATGGCAAGAACCCGGAGAAAATTATTGAGTACTGCCGCGAAAACAAGATTTTCCCGCTTCAATAAGTAAGTGATTACTCCAATATATCGGAAAGGTGAGGTTGTATAAACTTCACCTTTTCTTTTGGAAGTCACAGTTCCATTTCAATTTCCTTGTTGTACGACCTAAAATAGTCGTTGTACGGCTCAAACCAGCCATTGCTTCAGTCAAAGCACTCATTGCTCGAATCAAACCAGCCATTGCTTTAGTCTGAGCACCCATTGCTCGAACAAAACCTGACATTGTTTCAGTCTGAGCAGGCATTGCTTGAGTTGATGTGGTCGTTGCAAACAACACTCATGATTCCCGGGAATCTCAACAGGGATGAAAGTGGAGGATTAGCCACACATCAGGTTGTCCATTTTATCTGAAGTTGTCGGGTTGTCGTGAAACTTGAAAAGTTAACGATTAACGATTATTGATAGCCGATTTGCGATTGAGAGAAGAGCAACCAGTAATGAGTAACGAGTAACAAGTAACCAGTAACAAGCAGCAGCCCCTGACCTATAAAAGGGTAACTATGACCGCAACTTGGAACTCGAAACTCGAAACTTGAAACTTGGAACTTGGAACTTGAAACTTAGAACTCAGAAGAGACTTTCACAGAAAAGGCAGCCCGCGAACGAACTGCCTTACTATTTCTTTAGCGAAGTATTTTCTAACGAATACGATCCATCGAACGGATCAAAGCTTCATCTTTACCAATTCCGCGAATAGCCAGATAATCGAGGATTAATGCAACGATGGGAAAAACCACCGGAATTTTAAAGCTGATATTTGCACCATCAAATGAATAATAGGCAAAGAAATAAAACATGCCGAACAAACCGATATTCAGCAATATGGACAACACCATCAAGCGAATTTGAATGATGCGCTTCTTGTACAGCAACACTGCAGCCACATGAAGTAATAAAATAATACCAATTAAACCAGCAATGGCCATTCCGTTTTCTTTTAACCCCTCCTGACCTACAATTCCACGGATATCGAAAAGGTACAAACTTCCTTCATGTGAAATATCAGCAAACGGAAGGGTAAACAGCAAACCAATCAAGATTGCTGAGATAAGCATATAAACTGTTTGAATACGTTGTATCATTGTTCTCTTTTTTTGCACAAAAATACTGTTTTGAACAGAAGAGACAAGTAGAAAGCGGCCCATTCCCTAATCTGCATCAAGGAATTTCAAGCACTACAAAGTTTTTGCTTCTGCAGTTTGCCTTATATAGCAAGGAAGCAGGGCCAAAACGGACACAAAAAAAGCTGTCCCTGTTGGGGACAGCTTATTCCTATTCAAGTATTCTTGATTAAATATCTTCAAATTCAACATTGGTGTAATTATTTACAACCTCTTCTTCCTCCTCAACTTCTTCCTCAGTTTCGTAGGCTTTATAAGTCTCCTCCTGTTCTTCATTCTTTTGGGATGGAAATTCGTTAAATCCTCCTGGTTGTTGTTCTTTAATAAAATCAACAACTTCACTTAATCCGTCAGCAAATTTTTCAAAATCTTCTTTATACAGGAAAATTTTATGCTTTTCGAAATGAAACTTACCATCTTGGTCGAAGCGTTTCTTACTTTCCGTAATTGTTAGGTAATATTCATCATTCCGGGTCGATTTAACATCGAAGAAATAAGTTCTTTTCCCTGCCCGCACTGCTTTTGAATAAATTTCCTGTCTGAATTTACTATCTACATCTTCATTAAATTCATCATTCTTTTCAAAGCCTTCCATCTTGTTTATTTTAGGTTTGTATTTAGTTTAACATCAAAAATAAGCATTTATTCTAACAAACACAGAAACCTGTTAACAAACAGAAAGGAAAAATTTACAGACAAATGTTCGTTTAGTTCGGATGGTAATATTTCAAAGCTTCCGGCATTAATTTTTGCAATGCTTGAATGCGGTTTTCATCCACAGGGTGCGTACTTAGCCACTCTGGAGTACCACCACTATTAGCCGCCATACGTTTCCAGAATGCAATTGCCGAACGTGGATCGTACCCGGCAATAGCCATGAAAGTCAGCCCCATTTCATCAGCCTCATACTCATGTTTACGCGAAAAAGGAAGCATAACACCTACCTGGGTCGTTGCACCATAAGCCATATTATATAAATTTTGAGTTTCCTCGGGCTTCTCCTTAACAGCCGTTGCCAAGGCCACACCCCCCATTTGCACCAACATGGCATGACTCATCCGCTCGTTCCCGTGACGCGCAACAGCATGAGCAATTTCGTGTCCCATAACAACTGCCAATCCATTTTCATCCTGGGTATAGGGTAAAATACCAGTATAAACAACCACTTTTCCGCCAGGCATACACCAGGCATTGGGTACATCACTTTCAACCAGGTTAAATTCCCAATTGAAATTTTTGACATAGTCCCCGAAGCCGTTGTCTTTGAGGTATTTTTCCACTGCAGCGGCAATTCGTCCTCCTACCTTTTTCACCATAGCGGTTTGCTGCATATTTGTCGAAAGCTTATTATCCTTCAAAAAATTATCATAATTTGTCAAACCCATCGAAACCATTTCCGACTCCGACACCAAACTAAGCTGACTACGACCAGTCAAAGGAACTGATTTACAAGCATGCAAAGTCACGACAACCAATAAGATTAAAGCAAGTCTTAAACTATTTTTCTTCATAACTATTTTCATAATTTTCGGTTATTCTCGAATATACAACAAATGCTTAGAAACGGATGTTGCATGCGATTACTATTTTTTTTAATCCCAGCACCGTCAATCTCGACGAACCTTCGTCAAACCTCTGCTGATTTCCTTTTGTGAGTTGAAATCACCTTGAATAAAAGGGATTTTTTGAATGGATTAAAAATGATGGTGCTGGAAATCTTTTCGGAATGAAAGATTAATGCGGAAGGTGAATTAACAAGGAATGGTTTGGCCTAAAAACAATTCTCCCTATACAAGCACAGAACTCATACAGGGAGAAGATGAAATTACTTTTTTGATTCTTCCAAAGAAACCTGGCGGAATTCTTTAAAAAGTTTTGTCAATTCCAAACTAGCTTTACGAGCACGAGTACCTGCTGCTTTGTTACCATTTGCCAATTGAGCATCGGCGTTTTCCTGAAAAGATGCAATTTCAGCACCAATTTTTTCTAAAAGTTCTTTCATAACGTAATTTGCTTAATTTTAAGTTCCGTCAAATATAAAATTTTATAAACAACACAAACAGTATAAACAACATTCTTTCGTATTTCAACCCAAATTTCCCCCTAAAAAAGGACTTTTCGGGCTCCCTCCCGCAAAAATCAGTAGCCAAAATACGTTTTATTCAGCAGCCTGTAGTGTTCCTATTGCTTAACTAAACAAACGCAAAATACAACTTCAATATTATCCCAGTTCCTTATTTGAGTCTCCAAACAAGTACACCTGCTGTTGGAATTTTCTTCTCTCCAACCAAAATATCGCTGCCGGTTGGCAATTGCATTTCGTAGGGCTTATCGGCATAATTCAGGGCAATCCCAAAACCATCGCGGTATTCTACGATAATCCCTTTCGGATAATCTTTAACCTGAATTCCAAGCCGACCGTAAAGTTTGGTTAAAACAGCCTGCTCCAAATCTCCCGAATCGCTGTCGGCACCAACATAAGTTACCGTCCCTTTTCCCAACCGGTGAAATGTTACTGCTGCATTTCCGGCGTAAAAATCGTTTTGATAGCTTGCCCAGGTCTCCGTTCCTTCATGGGCTTTCAAAATATCACCCCAGCTTGTCCAAGCAATTTTTTGCTGATCCATTGTAATTGTATCGGGTGCATATGGACGAAGCAAATCGTAGAATTTAATTTCCCCACCAATCAGATCATAAATCGGCTCTGAATGGCGCGCTTCCCATAAATGCCCCCATTGGTCCTGATGACCGGTTCTGCACGACATCACCAGGTTACCGCCGTTTTTGACATAGCTGGTCAATTTTGCAATGAGTTCAAGGCTCATTTGCTGATACGCAGGAGCGATGATCACCGGGTAACGGGAGAAATCCATGGTATCACGAATAAAATCGACCGGAGCACCAAACGCCTTTAGTGGCTTGTAATATTTCAACACATGCTGCTCGGTGTTCCAAACGGTAGTCTGCTTATTTTGATTGATAGCTATCGTATTATCCGGGTCATAAAGAATAGCGGTTTTGCGCTTCAGGTAGTCAACCGGAACTTCACCGGACGTATGTTTTTGACGAAGTAACTTAATTTCTTCAATAAATTTCTGATACTCCAAACCGCCAGGCGTTGGTGTCACTCCGTCCGTACCTAAAATTCCATAATGGTACTGTTCGTATCCATAAATTGGAGCCCGAAACCGGTAAGTACAGGTAAATTTGCTGCCACCGGCAAAAACACTCCACAACCATAAATGAACAGCCCCTGGCAAAGGTTGCGAATTAATACTTCCCCAGTTCACTTGTCCGGGCTGCAACTCCATACATCCATAGAGCGGCGAAAGCGGCCGGAAGTAATCGTTGGCCATGGCAATGCGGGAATATTCTCCCACCCGGTAGCCTTCCCGACCAATTCCGGTAGCTTCGCCGTACACCATATAGCGTGTATAGCTTATGAAGTCCAGCTCCCGGCTGTCACCAATATAGCGGGAATCGTAATTCGGAATATAATTCGTCGTAATCCATTGGTCCGGACTGGCATACTTCCGGATCGTTTGCGCTTGCTCATCCAGGAATGTGGCGGTCTCCGAATCACAAAAACGACTAAAGTCCAAACGTTGATAGAGGTTCATCCCCCATTGTGACACTTGCGGAATGTCGATCTGTGAAAAGTCGGAATAGGTACCACTCCAGAAATTAGTCCCCCAGGCTTTGTTCAAGGCATCAATATTTTCATACTTCTGCTTTAACCATTCCCGGAAACGTTTCTGCGCATCAGCACCATAATCAACATTACTAGCCGGTTCATTGTCGAGCTGCCAGCCAATAATCCGTGAATCGTTGCCATAGTGCTTTGCCAATTCAGCAATCATCTTTTGCGAATAAGAACGGTAATATTCGTTTGAAAAAGAAGCATGTTGTCTGGAACCATGATCCATCTGCGTGCCATCCTCCCGGGTTTTAAGTACATCGGGGTGCTTGCGAACCAACCATACCGGAGGGGTAGCTGTTGATGTACACATGATTACTTTCAAGTTATATTTGGCAGCCAAAGCAACAGCGCGATCCAACCAGGCAAAATCATATTTCCCTTCTTCAGGCTCGAGCTGAGCCCAGGCAAACTCCGCGAAATGGGTAAACTCGAAGCCCATCTCCGACATTTTCTTTAAATCGCGCTCCCATTGCGACTCGTCCCAGTGTTCGGGATAATAGTATGCACCAACGGTTGTAAGCTGATCCTCGGGAAACCAAGTCTTCCCGTTTTGGGCAAAAGCACTAATCGTTAACGCTGATAAGAATAGATAGGTTAGTATTCGTTTCATGTTGTAGGTTATTTCGATAGTTTATTGTATAAATTACAATTTTAAACTTTTTAGCTGATTTATCCGCAGGTCTTCCAACTGATTTACCCGATGCAGATCAAAATCAGTCACATCTTTCAGTTGAAAAGTGGGCACGCCCTTAATACTATCAGTGTGAATTTCTGAGAAACTTGCACCTTTCACATCTTCCAGGATAAAAGCCGGGCGAAAATCTTGCGTTTCAAATTCCAGGTGAATGTTCGACATCGTGATATTTTTCGCATGCCGAATGTAGAATCCCCAGGCAGGAATATCACCAAACTCCTGCGGATCGGGATAACTGGTTTCCAACTCGGGAACCACGACTTTGGCCTGCTCGGCATCGGCACCACCAGCCACTTTAATCCAGATGTTCGACAGAACAATATCTTCGACATCGTGCCCGGGAATTCCCATTAACAGGGATCCGTATTGCGGGTTGGATGCCGTAACAACCACATTGTCAATCAAAACCCGCTTAAGAGAACCAACTCCTAATTCAGCAGGTCCGCGCATCCGCCGGCCAATCCGGAAGAAAAAAGGTGCATTCAATATGTCTTTCATTACAATATTAGAGACCGTGATGTTCTCGATATTGGAACCGTCGGCTGTTTCAAAAGCCAGTCCCCTGCAATGTTCGAAGGTGCAGTTTGAAATTGTAATATCCCGAAAATCACCGTTCGACTCAGTACCCAGTTTAATTCGCCCGGTAACAACTCCTTTGTCCGGAGCCTGCTTTTGCGTGGTTTGGTATGTCCCATCGAGGAACGTTCCCTCATCGAACCCATAAACCGCACAATTGGTAATCGTTACATTCTCGCAAGGAGCAGCATAACCCAGTGCATACGAAGTTTTCAGCACCAGGGCATCATCGTTGGGTGAATTCAACGAACAATCCGAAACCCGAACGTGCCGGCAACAATCAATATCGATGGCATCTCGGTTTGTGTCAATCTTCAAATTAGTAATGGTGAGGTTGTCCACTCCAGTAGCAATGATGGCGAAGTGGCCACCGTGTAAAATTGAAAAATCACGAAGAATCACATTTCGGCATTTTTTCAGAGCGATTGATTTATTACCCAATCCCGGACGTGGGTTACTCCACTTCTGTAGTCCTTTGCCATAAATTAATCCAGAGCCCGTGATCGAGATATTTTCCAGGCCTTCGCCCCAAATCAAACTATTGTGAAAATGACTATGCCCAAAATCCTGGTAATGCAACGAATCGCCCCACATGTTCGGTTCGGGATCATCGTACTTCCCTTTGTGCTCGTCCCTATTGGCAGCAACGATCGTTGCCCCGGCACCGATATGCAAATTGATGTTACTTTTCATCCGAATTGAGAAACACAGGTACTCACCGGCCGGCAAAAACACCGTACCACCGCCTGCCTCTGCCGCCTTGTCAATTGTCTGATTGATGGACTCCGAATCCAGGTGAGTTCCATCACCAATCGCACCATAATCTTTGACGTTATAAACAGCTGGATTTACCGCTGCTATTGCACGATGGCTAACGGCTAAGGCAAGAAAGAACAGCCCTGTCACAATTGCGCATCTTCCAAGATTTAGTTTTCTATTCATTTTTTGTGTTTTTATCTGCAATTACCTTCCTTCCCACTTCAATTGATTTTCCGATTGTCGACCATTGATGGAACCATCAGTTTTAAATCAACAACCAGCAAGGAAAAACATAACGGCATTTTTCAAGCCAAGAGATCCGATCTTTCGCAAAATCGGATCCCTTTCCAAAGTCATACTCCCTCAACTTATCAGGAGAACAATTCCTTTATTTCTTGTCGTAAAACTGAACCGAGCTGTCGTTTACGCTGATATCATGTGTTTTTATCAACTCAATCATTTCAGCTCCCGCCAACAAAACCGGGCCATAGCCGTGAGCGGCATAAACATTTACCGGGCGATAATAGTAGAAAGCCGGATCAAATCCCATACCTGTTCCAACACAGGTTCCTTCAACTTGTCCCTTTTCATTTACCTTCGAGGCAACAGCATTCCAGGCCAGGCAAACCATGGGGCCATATACTTTGGCATCCACATAGCCACGATTAATTGCGCGTGCAATTGCATAAGTATAAATAGCTGTTGCCGATGTTTCCAGGTAAGTATCGTTCCGATCGAGCAGCTGGTGCCAGAAGCCTGTTCCATCCTGATAATTCGCCAAGCCACGAATGTGCTTGCGCAATAAATCCAATACCTGGTCGCGACCGGCATAATCCTTTGGCAAAACCTCCAACAATTCAACCATGGTCATTACAGCCCAACCGTTCGCTCGTCCCCAGTGAAACTGAGGATGCTCATCCATTCCCTGAATCCAGCCGTGCATAAACAAGCCTTTATCATAGTTAAACATCCGCTGTCCAAACTGAAGCACTTGCTTCACGGCATCGTCAAAATACTGGTTATCGCCACTGTAGCTTCCCATCTGCGCCAAGGCAGGTACTCCCATAAACAAATCATCCAACCAAATTGAATTGGGCTGCGGACGATTACGGGCCAGGGTACCATCATCCAAGCGGTATTCTTTATTACTGATATAGTCGATATAAGTATCAATCATATCATCTTGTCCTTCAGCAGCCCCGGCCTTTTCCGCTTTGATCATGGCCGCACAAATAGCACCGCAATCATCCAGGGCATGTGGATGCAAGGTAAAATAAAGCTGATACTTGCTATCCGGGCTACGCTTTTCAAACTCCTGGAAAGCTTTTAATGCCTTCGCCAGAAAATTCAACCGGACGGTTACATAATCGGCATATTTTGTTTCACCCGTTTCTTTAGCGGCCAGCAACATACCTGCATAAGTCACGCCCCACTCATAACTGGTCAGGCGAAAGTCACCTGGTTTCATAATGGTGTGTTCATTTACTGTGGAATAATCCGTAATCTCAGCACCGGTATTTTCATCAACAAGAGCTGCCGGTGTTGTAGCCTCCAGGTAATCGTAAACACGCGTTAGTGTTTGTTCAATATCTGCAACTACAGGCTTACCGTAAGGCGTTGGATAATCAGGCTGAAGCAGATGAAGCGGTGTTGTTACATCGTTCACTTGCTGTGCATAGGAGCTCGACCAACCCAATGCCACAAGAAGTCCTGCGATAATTAAACTCGTTTTTTTCATGTTTGTAGATTTGGTTTCGTATTTAGTTCTGTTAGTTATTCAATCTTCAGGTTATTTACATTTTCGGCAACATTTCGTTCTTCATGGATGATATTCGCATGCACGTTTTTCAGCAGCACCCGTTCAACCGGCATTTCTTTCTGCCCTAATATTTTGTAAAGAAATTTCACTTCATTAGCCTGAACATTCACCAGGCTGATATCAGAAATTGGCGTCAACCGGGTTTCGTAGGTAGGCACCAAGTCACGCCACTGGTAAAGCACATCGGTTTCAATGCCTAGAATCCCCTCCTGCATTTTGTCGGCGCGTATATTTTGCATATGAATGTTCTTAACAAAGCCACCACGACGTTCATTGGTTTTAATGAACAACAGGTGAAACATGCTTGCTCCCCCGGCTACGGCACAATCCGTCATAAACACATTTTCAACGCCCCCTGACAACTCACTACCAATAGCCAGCAGTTGGTGACCGTTTTTCACCAAACAATCCCGGATCACCAGGTTCCGGGTTGGTGTATGAATCCGCCAGGCATCCTGGTTCCTTCCCGACTTTACAGCAATCGCATCATCCCCTTGATCGAACACACAATCTTTAATCAACATGTCCTGAGTCATTTCCGGATCAACACCATCGTTATTTTGCCCGTGTGCATAAACGTTTAGATTCCGAATAACCACGTCTTTACACAGGTATGGGTGAATGGTCCAGAAAGGACTGTTTTGAATTGAAAAACCATCCATTAAAATATTTTCACAGCGGTTAAACTGAATAAATTGCGGACGCATGTGGGCTGAATCATTCACCATTACCCGATCTTCAACAGGCACATTCTTCACGGCTGCTTCGTACAACCATTTCAGGCTGTTCATGTGGCCGGCCGGTCGTGCAAACCAGTTTTTCCAAAAATCCATTTTAGCCTTCAGCTTTCCCTTACCTGTAATAGCCACGTTTTTACAT
The DNA here is from genome assembly GCF_059905295.1 of Mangrovibacterium sp. Lineage (NCBI taxonomy): Bacteria > Pseudomonadati > Bacteroidota > Bacteroidia > Marinilabiliales > Prolixibacteraceae > Mangrovibacterium > Mangrovibacterium sp. The sequence goes on along the minus strand of NZ_JBZQJF010000051.1, from coordinate 1,278 downwards.
TCGAAAGCATAAATAAGCGGTGAATAGTTGTAACATTCCAAGCCTTCCCATGTCGTGTGCACAGCCGGCAAATAATCTTTCGGATTATCAGAGAACAATAATTCGGCCCCCTTTTCCAAATGCAGGTTTACATTGCTTTTTAAATGAATTGCTCCGGTCAACCATTCTCCTGCAGGAATAATCACCGAACCGCCACCGGCTTCGTTTGCCGCATCAATAGCTTTAGAAATCGCTTCGGATGTTTTTTGTTGATCGTCCTTAGCTGCTCCAAAATCGGTAATTTCAAACTTGGGGCAATTGCTAAAATCGGGATATGTAATAGCAGACATCTCAAAGGGAGCCCTAACATCAATCTTCTGTGTTTTCAAATTGCACTTATTCCCCATGCAGGAAGTCAACAAAACGAGACCAATAAGCGCAAAATTCATCAATCGCTTCTTCATCAAGTTCATCTTTTAATTCGTCTAGTATTCTGTTTAGTTATTCTATAATTTGAATGCCATCCGGAGCACTAACCGTTTTCGTAAGCTCTCCGTTCTCATTCTTCTTATATTTCACGTAAATAGCTCCCTTAGGCGTTGGAAAAGTTCCTTCGGCCCAATCCAAATCGCCCAAATGAGGTTCCAGTTTAATCGTTGAACAGCCCGGCTCCAGAACCCTCACACCAAGAACATGCTCACTTAACCAGGCTGTCGGCCCTGATGCCCATCCGTGACAAAGGCTCCGCCGTAAACCAATATAGCAATAATCACCTGTATTTCGATGATAATCCAGCTTCCCCTTTGGTATAAACCGATCTATCGGTGCAGCATTGGTCGCTTCTTTCAAATCAAAATCTTCCCAGAACGTTGTTGCACCCAGATCAAGCATGCCGCCCCAGTATTGACGAATATTATCCAAAGCAACCCTATATTCGCCAGCCCTAGCTTGGGCCTCCAGCATATAATAGCCAAAGAAAGTTGAAAAATTTGTTGGACCACCAACGCCAATAACCTCCTCATTCGCCGTTGCTGCGTCCATCATACCCGACAATGCTAACAATGAAGCGGCTTGTTTCGAATGGTTCGGATCAGGAACATGCGCCCTCATTTTGTCCGCAATTTTCTGATATTCTTTGGCTTTCTCATATTCCTCCAAAAACTGACACAACCGGGCTCCCTTTTCAAACATCAGAACCATTAATGCTTGTAAGCCGGCATGAACAGCCTCTTTGTTCTCGTACGAAGGCCAATCAAGAAAACGCATACCTACATTTTCAAGCTTTTCACTTCCGTTTTC
>NZ_JBZQJF010000050.1:0-10339 GCF_059905295.1 Mangrovibacterium sp. | reverse complement strand
GCTATCCCTGCAAAAATCTGTCAAACGATGGAAATTACTGTGAACTATAACAATTAGCCTGATTCGTCAGGCTTTATTTTACTTGAAAATGGAAGCACGAAAAGTTAAGCTATACCCGGACAATACAGCAGTAGCCAACGCATTTGCAAACGATCTTTACCAATTTGCAGAGCAAGCTAATCAAGTTGTTCACGTTGCACTTTCAGGGGGTTCTACACCGGCCTTACTGTTTGATGTATTGGCACAGGAATATGCCACAAAGATGCCCTGGAATAAGATTCATTTTTGGTGGGGCGATGAACGTTGCGTACCTCCAACCGATGAGCAAAGCAACTACAAAATGACTGTTGACCATTTATTGGGCAAAATTGATATGCCGGAAGAGAATATTCACCGGGTAATGGGAGAATGGGCTCCGGAGAAAGCCAACAAAGCTTATATTGACGAAATCAGAAAATGGATTCCGGAAGAAAATGGCTGGCCTTCATTCGACCTCATCATCCTGGGAATGGGAAATGACGGGCATACTGCATCCATCTTTCCGCATGAGATTCAACTGCTGAAGGATTCCAATATTTGCGCTATTGCAACGCACCCGGAATCGGGGCAAAAGCGGGTAAGCCTGACCGGGAAAGTGATAAACAATGCAAAAGAAATTAGCTTTCTGGTTACCGGAGCTTCAAAAACGGAAAGAGTACGTGAGATTTTCAACCAATTGGAAGGATACAAAAAATTACCATCAACCTACATCCAACCAACGCACGGTCAGTTGACCTTCTATTTTGACCAGGCAGCGGCTGCCGGCATTGACAAATAAGCTCAAAGCACAGCTTCCCCAAAGAACAATTACGTCGATTACTCAACGATAATACACATGGAAAAGCAGGAGAAACTCCTGCTTTTTTTGCATTAATTGTTGCAAATAAAACTGCCCGTCAAATGCACATTCATCGAGCTATTCCGTAATTTTCAAAGTCCTAAAGGATTATTCTTTCGCAATAAAAACAAGCATTCTTTAGAACTCGAAAACAAGCAAACAATGAAGTTATATAAAGATGCATACCTGGAACTTGTGGATCAATTGGAAAGCATAGCCACCACCAAGGATTACGATAATTTGATCATTCACAAGTTTCAATTTGAATCAGATTCGCAAGATTTACTCCCGGGAGCAGAAGAATATTGCTGCCCAATTCATAACGAGCATTTTGACGGATCTCAAAATTGGTACGACAACATAGGAGCAATCGATACTAAAATCCAGATTCGGGATACCGAAATCGATGACAACAAACAATTCGATTATTTTGTATTTGAGCCTAAAAACAAATCTGAAAAAAACGATGCCATCTTTTTATTTCACGGTTTTAATGAAAAAAACTGGAACAAATACTTAGCATGGGCACAGTTTCTGGCCGAACGTACAGGCTATCTGGTCATCCTATTTCCAATGGCTTTTCATATGAATCGTACCTTGTCGATTTGGAGCGATAAACGCAAAATGTTCCAGTTAAGTGCTCAACGGCAACAAACATTTCCCGATGTTGTCAATTCTTCGTTAACCAATGTTGCCATTAGCATGCGCCTGCACAGCCGTCCGCAACGCTTCATCTGGTCGGGGCTCCAAAGTTATTACGACCTTATTAAATTTATCGACCAGGTACGCGAAGGAAAACATCCCTTAATTGAAACCAATACAAATTTCAATGTTGTTGCCTATTCCATTGGCTGCCTGTTGGCTCAAATTCTGAAATTGACCAACCCCAAGGGCTATTTTTCAAAATCGAAATTGAGCTTATTTTGCGGAGGCCCGGTATTCAACCGCCTCTCCCCTGTCTCCAAATTTATTTTAGATAGTGAAGCCAATGTTGCCCTTTACTCCTACATGGTTGAACACCTGGATAAACATGCCCAAAAAGATCAACACCTTCACCATTATATAAAGGGACCGCATCAGGAAGGACACATCTTTCACGCTATGCTTAACTACAATCAGAACAGACTTTATCGGGAAGATCTATTTCGCGAAGTAAGCTCCGACTTAATGGCAATTGGCTTAAAGCAGGACGAAGTAATTCCGTCGTACGAAATTGTCAACACCTTGCAGGGAGCAAACAGAGACATCCCCATCCCTGTTGAAATTTATGATTTTCCGTTCCGCTACAACCACATTGCTCCTTTTCCAACAACTGAAAAGAACAAGGAAACGATCGATCAGGAATTCCGAAAGATTTTCACAAAAATCAGCGACTTTATTATTAGTTGATTATCGAAGTATCTCGCTAATTACCCGACCTTCACAATGAGGAGGAATATCGTAGCCCAGAATATCAAAAATGGTAGGTACGAGGTCTATCGCATCAACTGAGTTGCGGAAACGTCCGTTTCGAATTCCCTGTCCGTAGAAAATCATCGGTATTCGGGTATTGTCGGTATAAACTACTTTCCGATACTTAAACTGGGGTTGCCAGCCATTTTCCAGCATGAAAAGAATATCTCCCGAACGCTTAAAATTGTACGATTTCGATATCGTAGTCAATAAACTGGTAGCATAATCCCCCTGCTCAAAACCAGTAGCGGGCAGTGCGATTTTCACTCCTTCAAACTGATTGATAAAAGATGCTGCCTTGGTCAAAAAATCATTCAACGAAATCTTTTGCTTCTCAATCAGTTCCCGATTCACGTATATCTGTTGATCCATCACAAAATCGATCCAGTTACCTTGTCCATAAGTAATATTCAGATACGATTTCAGCAGGGCGACCATGCTTTCCGGGGAAACATAGCCAGCGGGCATATTGTATTTGTGTTGCAGGAAATCAACTGAGTACGAAGAAGAACAAGAAGAAGTTAACACAACCAGCGTATTGGCCAAACCAATGTTTTTATCCACATAGTTTAGTAAGTCAGCTATATCCTGATCCAGTCTCAAATAAGTATCTTCCATTTCAACCGATGAGGGGCCAAACCAACTGTTCGCATAATCCATTGACGAGAAGTTGATGGTCAGCAAATCGGGTACATCATCGCGCCCCAAACGTTCATTATCGATCAGGCTAAGCGCAAAATCTTTAACCAGCCGGTTACCGTAAGGCGTTGTCTTCATGATCCGGTAACTTCCTCCTGTTGAAATCAGCTTTTTCAGATTATACGGAAAAGTTTTCCATTTATCGAAGTAGCCGGTTTCATATTGATCATCATCTTCAACACTTGCATCATAGCTGCTCGATGGCAATAAAGTTGTCCAGTCACGTGCGGCATACGACTCAATTTCCCGTTTACTGTTAAAACTGAAAGCCCATCCCGGAAACTGATCCACATAATAGGAACTGGAAATCATGTTGCCGGTTTCATCGTCCAACCAATAAGCACCATCAGCCGCATGACCAGCTGAGAGTACCGCACTGTAATCGTTCAAACTAACTGAATAAACTTTGGCTTCACCGTTGGTACAAAGCTTTAATTCATCGCCAACTGTAGGGCTCAGTAAATTCCGGGCAGAACACTGTCCTTCATTAGAATCGCTTCCGACTGTAATGTAGTTTTTATCAGCTACTGCATCAACTTCTTTCTCTTTCAGCCGATCCATCCAACGCTCGTTTATAATCCCGTGACGATCGGGATAAGCACCGGTAAACAGCGTTGGTACGCCTGTCACACATTTCTCAATATGCAGATTCATACTGGCATTTGAACAAACAGCACCCTGATTCACTAGGCGCAAAAAGCCATTATTCTGAAATTTATGGGCATAACGAACCAGGTAATCATTACGCATTTGTTCAACGTTGATAACCAATATTAACTTAGGTTTTGTTGCATTAGCAGTTTGCCCTTTTGTCCACACAGGCACCGCAAATAAACAAATCAAAAAAATTGCAAGAATTCTGAATTTCATGGCTGTCTGTTTTTGAGAAGTTCCAAAAATATAAAAAATGTGCTGATTCATCTGAAAAACACAAAAATCCTTCTTCTCTTATTTCATTTACAAATCGATTGACAAATAAGCTTTTTAATGTGAAAATTAACCTTTTTTCAAGTTATAATTCACAAAAATGTGTGCGGGCACACTTCTTTTGATTATATTGCCGGCAACTAACTATCAAAGCCGGATTCGTGAAATAATTCCTAAAGCAACAGTATAACCTTAATTTGTATTTTATGACACAAAAGAACAACAAAATTGTGATTGCATTGCTGGTAGTTGGCGTTATGTTCTTTGCTATTGGTTTTGCCTTGGGCATTAACAGTTACCTGATCCCACTTCTTAAAAATTCGCTTCAGGTATCATCCGGAGAATCATACCTTATTTTGGCTGCAACATTCTCCGCATTTTTAATCTTCGGCTATCCGGCTTCGCTGGTCATTAGCAAAATTGGTTACAAAAAAACAATGACGCTATCGTTTCTCATGTTTGCCGTTGGGTTCCTGCTCTACCTCCCATCTGCAAGTATGGAAAGCCTGCCCTTATTCCTTTTGGCATCGTTTGTCAGTGGTATGGGAAATGCCTTTTTACAAGCATCTGTCAATCCGTACATTACCATTCTGGGACCAATTGAAAGTGCGGCCAAACGCATGAGCTTCATGGGTATCGCCAACAAACTGGCCTGGCCGGTGGCTCCGCTTTTCCTATCGTTGGTTATTGGTAAAAGCGTTGAGAATGTGCAATTAGCCGATATCTCTCTCCCATTCTACATCATCATTGGTATCTTCCTGCTCTTGGGTGCGTTGGCCTACTTTTCCCCGCTACCTGAAGTTAAAGCAGTCGGTGAAGACGAAGAAAGCGGTGAAACATGTGCTTATGCTGCGAACAAAACTTCAATCTGGCAATTCCCGCATTTGTTGTTAGGTGTTTTAGCCTTATTCTTATATGTCGGGGTTGAAACAATCTCGCTAAGTACATTGGTTGACTATGCCCAAAGTATCAACCTGCCGGGAGCCGAATTATATGCGTGGATTGCACCGGTCGGAATGGTTATTGGTTATTTGTGTGGAATAATTTTTATTCCAAGATACCTATCTCAGGCAAAAGCGCTGTTGATCTGTTCAATTTTAGCCATCTTCGGTTCAATCATGGTTATTTTCACCCCCGAAGCTGTATCGATCTGGTTTATTGCCTTTATGGCTGTCGGATGTTCTCTGATGTGGCCGGCACTTTGGCCGCTTGCAATGACTGACCTGGGGAAATTTACGAAAGCAGGATCATCGTTAATGGTAATTGCAATTGTTGGTGGAGCTTTAATTCCAACAATTTATGGTTTTGCCAAAGATATTATGGGAGCCCAGAAAGCTTACTGGGTTTGTGTTCCCTGCTTCCTGTATATTCTCTATTATGCCTTGAAAGGTCACAAAATAAGAAGTTAATAACTTCGTTAATACCAAACAAAAAGCCGGGTGATGTGCCCGGCTTTTTGTTTTATTCTTATTATCCAACTAACTCAAATCGGAATACAAATACGATTTAATATTTTCGCGTGTGATAATTTCCAAGGGGAATAAATCACTTACCGGCGGCTCTTTTTTGAACAACAGGTAATTCACCAGATAGCTGATTCCTTTAAACGCCTGTTTTCGTGGATTTTGATGAATCAGAAAGTTAATCACTCCCTCGTACATATAGTAGATGTTATCTTTCAGTAAGTCGTAGCCCACCAAACCGACATCCTTACGCCCGGCTTTATCCAATACCGATGCTGTCAGGTGTGTTGCCTTTGAAGTTGGCACGAAAATACCATCAACCTTCTCCTTATTTAGCAGTACCTCCACTTCACGAACAAAACCAGCATCATTCAGATTGGTAAACTCAAACGATTTAATTGTAAAATCAGTCAGGTTGTTATTCGCAAAATAATCCCGGAAACCACGTTCTTTCTCTTTAACGTGCAAGGCATTTTGATTTTCCTCAAAGATGTGAAGCACCAGAATATTACCCGCTTTACCAATTTTAGTTGCCAGCATTTCTGCACTAACCCGCCCACTTTGGTAGAGGTCTTGCCCGATAAAACTTAACGGGGCAGCTTCTGTAATATTCGTATTAAAGGTGATATATGGAATTCCCTGTTCCTTCAATTGATCGAAAAACTGTAAGGATTCCTGGTATTGAATCGGAGCAAGCAAAACGCTGTCCGGCTTAAAATCCAGCACCTTTTGAGCGACTTGCTGAAAGGATTTTTTATCGTACAGGTTGAAATAAAAGGTCTCAACGCGAACATTATACTGTGCCCATTCTTCGGTCGCTTTTAAAATTCCGGAACCCGACTGATTCCAGTAATCATCCAAAGCAGGATCCGGAATCATAGCCGCAATCCGAAATACCTTGTTCGAGCCTAATGTACTTGCGATCAGGTTCGGCTTATAACCGGTTTTCTCCAAGGCCTCCATGACTTTAGCCAAGGCTTTCTCCGAAATTTTACCACGCTTGTGTAAAACCCGGTCAACTGTTGCAACAGAGACACCGGCTAGCTCGGCGACATCTTTAATCCGCACATTTCTGAAATCATTCATAACAAACACAAATTCCTTTATTATAGACAACAAACAAATTTGAAACAAGCTAAAATCTCGAACTTGTTTGCGCACACAAAGATACAATATTATTCGTTCGGACTTCTTTAATACACAAAATCACAGCTCAATTTAACTTATAATCCAAAATTATTTAAACTAATCAGGAGAGAAAATCGCAATTCAGTGCACATTTAACGTTATCCACGACTCCTCTGAAACCTCATAAAGGTCATTTTTTGGCATAAAGACACCGCTAACTTTGCACACCAATTATAAACGAGCACTATGATTACTGTATTTGAAACCAGAGAAGACGAACTGCCAATCATTCGAAAATTGGAGCAAACCTATGGAGTAACAATCACCTGTTATCCCAATGATCTTTCTCTTGCCAATATCAACCTTTTAAAGGGAACCAACGCCGTAAGTATCCTCGGTCACTCCCAGTTAAACAAGGAACTTTTGATCAAACTGCAAAAACAAGGCATTCAATATATTTCTACACGGACGGTTGGCTATAACCACATCGATTTGCAAGCAGCCCATGAATTGGGTATTCATATCAGCAATGCTTATTACGATCCGAACGGCGTGGCCGATTATACGGTGATGTTGATCCTGATGTCGCTCCGAAAATACAAACAAGCCATGTGGCGCGCCAACGTGAACGATTATTCGTTGACGGGGCTAAAAGGAAAAGAGATGCGTAACCTGACTATCGGTGTTGTCGGAACCGGCAATATTGGAGCACAGGTCATTGAAAACTTATCGGGTTTTGGCTGTCGGTTAATTGCCTTCGACACCCGCGAGAATCCGAAAATAGTATCAAAAGTTGAATACCTTTCCCTGGAGGAGCTTTATGCTGAAGCTGATGTTATCACTTACCACGTCCCCTTACTTCCTTCAACACAGCGTATGATCAACAAGGAAAGTCTTGCAAAAATGAAGAATGGAGTTGTTCTGATCAACTGTTCAAGGGGTGAACTGATGAATGTAAGCGATGTGATTGATGCTATTGAATCGCATAAAATCGGGGCACTGGCTCTGGATGTTTTCGAAAATGAAACCGGCATTTATCATCAGGATCGCCGAACGGATATCATCAGCAACCGCGATATGGCTTACATCCGCCAGTTTCCGAATGTAATTATGACACAACATATCGCTTTTTACACCGATGCAGCTGTTGCCACCATGGTTGAATGTGGCATTGGCAGCTTAGTAGATTTCATAAAAACAGGCCATTCTGATCGGGAGATTAAAGTTTGATTGTCAATGTCTGCACGAAGTTGAATGGCGACTTTTACCTGTCGGTCATTTAATTATCTTTGCCGCGATTAAAAAAATAACAGCATGATTTCAGCAGACGGACTGACCGTAGAGTTTGGCGGACAGACACTTTTCAAGGATATTTCATTCGTTGTAAATGATAAAGACCGGATTGCCCTGATGGGGAAAAACGGAGCCGGAAAATCAACTTTATTAAAGCTGATGGCCGGAGTGCAAACACCAACCCGCGGCAAAGTTTCGGCACCTAAAGATGCTGTAATTGCCTATTTGCCACAGCACCTGATGCACAACAGCGACCGCACGCTTTTCGAAGAAGCCTCGCAGGCATTTTCCGATGTGCTGAACATGCAAACAACGCTGGACGAGTTGAACCACCAGTTGACTGTACGCACCGACTACGAATCGGATGAATACAGCCAGATTATTGAGCAAGTGTCCGAGCTGAGTGAAAAACTCTACAGCCAGGGTGAGATTAACTTCGATGCCGAGGTTGAAAAGATTTTACTGGGCCTGGGGTTCCTGCGCGAAGATTTCAACAAACCAAGCAGCGACTTCAGCGGAGGCTGGCGGATGCGCATTGAATTAGCCAAAATTCTCTTGAAGAATCCGGATCTGATTCTGCTGGACGAGCCCACCAACCACTTGGATATTGAATCGGTGCAATGGCTCGAAGAATTCCTGATCAACAACTCGAAGGCGGTAATCGTTATTTCGCACGATAAGAAATTCATCGATAACATTACAACCCGTACCATCGAAGTAACGATGGGGCGTATTTACGATTATAAGGTCAACTACAGCAATTACCTGGAGTTGCGCAAAGAACGTCGCGAACAGCAACAAAAGCAATACGACGAGCAACAAAAGATGATTGCTGAAAACCAGGCTTTCATAGAGCGTTTCAAGGGCACTTATTCAAAAACCCTGCAAGTGCAGTCCCGCGTGAAAATGCTCGAAAAGCTGGAGCTCGTTGAAGTAGACGAGGTGGATACTTCGCACCTGAAGCTGCGTTTCCCGCCATCGCCCCGCTCCGGAAGCTATCCGGTAATTGCCGAACAGGTTGCCAAAAGTTATGAGGAGCATCAGGTATTCAGCGATGCCAGTTTTACAATTCAGCGTGGCGAGAAGGTGGCTTTTGTCGGGAAGAACGGTGAAGGGAAATCGACCATGATCCGGGCCATTATGAAAGAGCTGGAGCACGAGGGAGAGATTAAGCTGGGCCATAATGTTCAGGTTGGCTATTTCGCCCAAAATGAAGCTTCGTTGCTGGACGAGACCAGAACCGTCTTTCAAACGATCGACGATGTGGCCGTTGGCGATATTCGCACCAAAATCAAAGACATCCTGGGTGCTTTCATGTTTGGTGGTGAAGATTGGGATAAAAAAGTGAGCGTGCTTTCGGGTGGTGAGCGTACCCGCCTGGCCATGATCAAGCTACTGCTGGAACCAGTAAACCTGCTCATCCTCGATGAGCCAACCAACCACCTCGACATCCGCACGAAGGACATTCTGAAACAAGCACTATTGGAGTTCGATGGCACCCTGATTCTCGTATCACACGACCGCGACTTTCTCGATGGCATGGTATCGAAAGTCTACGAATTTGGTAACAAACGCGTGAAAGAACACCTCGAAGGTGTGACCGAATTCCTGGCCCGCAAGAAAATGGAACACCTCAACGAGCTGGAGAAAAAGAAATAAGGTGCAGCGGTTTTCAAAGGTGGACCAAAGACAATACGAGGTGGTTACAAACTGCCTCACCCCAAAAAAGGCGAAACTGCTCAAAACAGTTTCGCCTTTTTTATTGCTATAAACTGACCGGGTGACCCGAAGTCACCTGGTCAGTAAGTCCTATATACTAGCAAGTAACATGAAACATCGCAATAACCTTGCCTTCCAAAACATTCCATACTTTGGCGGCGGTGGGAGTAGCAACCAGTTTTACCGGGCATTCTTTTTCTTTAAAGAACAAATCTGCCTCCGTCGACAACTCGATGTAGCCAATCTGCCCGGTGCCAATGATCAGCTCCTGAGCTCCTTCCTCGTAAATTTCCACAGCTTCTTCCAGCGAAATTTTGTGCGACGTGCCATATTTTGCTTTCGATAGTTTTTTCTTACGCTTTTCAATATGGCCGTCCAGCCGGATCAGAATATCGTACTCATAACGTTTTCCTCCAACCGTTATAACCCCGAATCCCGTTTTGTCAATTTGTGGTAACATGAACCATCCCTCCTTTCTTTTCCGACTAGGTATACGGAATTGATCGGAAATGGGTATGCGGGCAATTGGATTTCAACTTCTTAAGCCTTCAAACAAAAAAAATAGTTCCGGTGATTGACAATTTCAGCTACCTATTTACAGCATGCAGAACAATAAATCTGCTGCTGCTCCGCTTCTCCCAATCAGTATTTTATTAAAAAAGTAGGCTCGCCTCCTAATCGGAGGACTTAAAGCGATTCGGTTTAAGTCTCCAATGAAAAAAATGGTACCAAACAGATTCGCTTTGAGCCCTCAATGAAAAATGAAGTACCAAACAGATTC
>NZ_JBZQJF010000049.1:0-9658 GCF_059905295.1 Mangrovibacterium sp. | reverse complement strand
TTCCAGAATTGCTGCCTGGTATTCTTTATTCACCTTATGATCGTACACCTTATCGATAAAAGGTACCGGATATACTTTACCGGATGAGCCCTGGTAAACTCTCTTTTCGAAAAATACAGGGTTAATTTCAGATTTTCCTAATTCATAAGTTGGTATCACCAACTTTTCGAGCGATGCCTTTGTCATCATTACTTTTTTTGAGTTTTTTGAGTAGTAGGTTTTAGTTCGTCAGGAGTTCCTTTGGTGTACAAATTCACGCCATGACGATCTTTCTTTTCAAATAATTCCTGAATCACTGCCGGATCTAATTCATCCTTGGGGTTAAAGGCTGTGGAATTCATATAATTTACAAGGCTATGACGCAGCTGAGCTGACGCCGGTCCGTTTGAAGGCTCAATGTTTAAGGTTGTAACAACCAATTTCCCCTTACCTACTTTGGCCTCGAAAAGCTGTGCCAAACGGCGGCTCAGGAACCAGGTATCGATGGGTTGAACAATAGGGCGGAATGCAGGAGGGAAACTGTCGATACACATCACCTGCTGACCATTCACAATCTCCCACCATTGGTAGTCGCTGTGGTAGGAGGTCGGAAAGTCTTTAAACGCGGGGTGATTTTCCTGCACCAAAATTCCGGTCGTATGCGGAGGCCGCATTTTAAACCAGGATGTATTCCAAAATACCGGGGTGAAATTGGCAACAATGTCTTTACCATTTTCTATTTTGCCGGAAGCATCGAGCAGAACAGAAGCTCCGGCGTCCAGTTTTTTCAAAGCAGCTTGATCCAGCTTGTCGGTATAGTAAATATCATCTTTCTCACGGTTTGGTTGCTTTGCCGGATATACCCAGAAGTCCCAACTGTTGGAGAATCCTGCTACATCCACTTCCAATTTGCATTGAACAGCCTTCCCTAGCTTATCCAATAGAAAATCAAGCGTTCCCATCGTGTTCAATTGCCCGGTTGTAATGGTCTGCATCCCGAAATCACCGGTTGCCAAAGTATCTCCACTTGCTGTAGTAATGCTATAGGTTGGTGTCACATCTTTCAAATCTTCAGTTCCGTAATGTGAAACTGCTACCGGGAATTTCAAGCTTTCGGCATTTGTAAATACAAACTTGGGAAACTCGGCCAGAGGTACAGTCTGGTTACAGAAGTGGCTGATCTGTTCTTTGGTGATATAACCTTTTTCCTGCCAAAATACATTGAGCATTCCGATAATCGCACTCCCCTGTCCCGGGAAGTCATTCAGTCCCAACAACTGAAATCCATCCAGGCTCTTTGTTCGGAACTCGGCTTCAATTTCAGCTTTATAACAAAGTGCCTGTAACTTTCCGGAAGCCATCAGGAAGTCATGCGCCTGATCTCCCATATGATGATCTTCCAGGATACCTTTGAACATTTCAAAGTTCTTGGCTTTATAAACTCCTGTATACTTGTCAATCTCCGAAAAATCAGGAAACACACAGTATTGCCCCATCTCATGGGTAATATACGGACGGCTCTCGTCGGCAATGCGTTCATCATAGTTAAACGTTGCATTCGGTTGTTTCTTGAATGGCAGTCCACGCGGCACCGAACGAACCAAATATTCACTTTCCGGGTTTACGCTCCAACTGCGGCCAATAGCAGCAGCAGTGTAGATCCGTCGCGAATCCTTGCTTTTCCATTCTTTCAGGCTTTTATCGAGAAACGGCACATAATTACCGTAAGGTTCGTTGCAATAGGCCCACATCACAAAGGATGGATGATTTCCGTAAGCCTTAATAATTCGGCTCATCTCTGCCAAAATATAATTATCGACTGGTCGGCCATCACCCAGCGAAGTACCATGATTTGGCCAGCTTGCACCCTCCGGCTGAACGTACATTCCCAATTCATCGGCAGCAATAAATGCTGCTTCGGGTGGGCAATGGGAGTGAAAACGAATATGATTTAACCCACTCTCTTTGCAGATTTGCATGATTTTTTTCCACGACTCCACATCTGTTGGCGGGTATCCGGTCAAGGGGAACGTATTACATTCCAATGTTCCGCGCATAAATACCGGACGACCATTCACCAATATTTTACCATTGGCAATTTCAACCTTACGCATACCAAATGTTTGTTGAAGCTCATCTTCTTCCATGCCGGGAGCCTTAACCGTCGCGGTCATTTCATACAAATTTGGCGTAAACTCGTCCCACAGCTTAACGTCATCCCCCATATCGTAATCAACTTCCAGCTCTTTTCCATTACCCGAGAGCTTAACCTTTTGGCTGACCATAGGAAGAGTTTTCGTCTCCCCCGTCTTCAATCGGGCCTGCAAATTTATCTCTGCATCGACGGCTGCAACATCTTCAGTTTTCAGCTGAATAATTGCTTTAACTGTCTTCGACTCAATATTTGGATACAGTTGCATGTCAGCAATGTACAAGGGTGATCCTGCCTGCAGGTAAAGCTCCCCAACCATGCCGTTCCAGTTACCCTGTGTGTGATCCGAAATGCTGTGCGAATCAGGACCAACGTTGATCGAATCGGTGCGATTATCAACGCAAACGGTAATGAAGTTACTACCGGCTTTCAGCAGTTTGGTCACATCGTATTCATGTGGTGTAGAAAGGCTATTCTCGTAACCTGCCTTTTGGTCGTTCACCCAAACAGTAGTTTGCCAGTGCGGGCGTTCCAGGTGCAAAACAACACGTTTACCCGACCAGTTTTCAGGCACAGTAACCTCTTTACGGTACCAGGCTGCACCTTTGTAATATTTGTTCGGCGTTAGCCAAAACGGAAATTTCACATCACCTGGCTGACGATACTTTTCCAATGCCGGATTGAAATAAAACGAACTATCGTAAATCGTCCCGGTCCACGGTGTATGTAAATCAGGAACATCACCTTTATCATTTTCCGCCATTGATCCTGGTAATACAACAGTTTCCTTCAAATTTTCGGAATACCATTTTTCAGATTTCCCCACATCTGTCGGGTCAGTAGCAAATTGCCATTCACCCGATAAATCAATGCGATTTTCAGTTTTCGGCGCACAGGCCGCCAATAGTAATAAAGGGAATAACCAGGTCAGAAAAGATCGTTTCATGAAGTCTGATATTTTAAAAGTTTGATTCAATTTCTTCGAGTGATTTGCCTTTGGTTTCGGGCAATTTTTTCAAGATAAACAAGAAGCCTGAAAGGCAAATAAGAGCGTACAACCAGAATGTTCCGCCGGCTTTTAGCAGGTCATTCAAAATCGGGAAGCTGTAGGTGAGCACAAAACATGCACTCCACAAAGCAGTGGTTGCAACAGCCATCGCGGCACCACGCAGGCGGTTCGGGAAGATCTCCGAAAGAACAACCCAGGTAATCGGTGCCAGTGTCATTGCATAAGTGGCAATAGCCATCAATACCAAAATAAGCACCACCATCCCCTGCAATTCAAGGATGTAACTTCCGCCCAAAATGAAGTAGATGATTGCCAGGCCACTGGAACCAACCAACATGAGTTTGCGCCGTCCCCAGCTGTCAACTACACGCATAGCTAACAAGGTGAAGATCAAATTCACGGTTCCTGTAATGATGATATTGAAAAGCATATCGCCAACGGAGTACCCCGCTGCTGTAAAAATTTCTTCGGCATAATTAAAAATGACATTGATGCCGCACCATTGCTGAAAAACAGCCAGTACAATTCCTAATATCAGAATTGGCTTAATTTTCGGTGAAAGCAACTCTTTAGTCTCCACTTTGGCCGGAGTGGCTTTAATGTTCAGTTCAATATTTTTTTCTTCTTCAGCCGCATAAGCATCACCCCCAATTCGGCTCAGAATTGATTTTGCTTTGGAAAGATTTCCAATTTTAACCAGGTAACGCGGACTTTCAGGAATTAAAAAAGCCAATAAAAAGAATAAGGTTGCAGGAACCAACTCGGCCCAAAACATCCAGCGCCATCCCATCTGGCCATTCCACGAATTCAGAATGTCAGCATCAGTAGCGCCTGCAGGAATTGCTTCGGCAATGAAATAATTGACCGACTGCGCGGCCAGAATTCCAATAACGATTGTTAGCTGGTTTACCGACACCAGACGACCACGAATAGCCGCAGGTGAAATCTCAGCAATGTACATGGGTGAAATAGCTGAAGCCAGTCCAATGCCCAAACCTCCGATTAAACGGTAAAAGACAAAAGGAGTGAACTGATCTACAATTCCCGTCCCAAAAGCTGAGAGGGTAAATAAAGCTGCAGCAACAAGCAGAGGTATTTTCCGACCAAAGCGTTCGGCCAAATAGCCCGACGACACGGCTCCAAGCAGGCAACCGATCAGTGCGCTACTCATTGCCCAACCTTGCAGGTACGGCGAATTAGCAATTTCAAAAAATCGTTCGTAAAATGGTTTTGCGCCGCCAATAACGACCCAATCATAACCGAAAAGAAGTCCTCCCATGGCTGAAACCAAGGTAATTCCTAAGATAAAAGGCTGATTAAATTTGTAATGGTTCACGAGTAATTGATTTAGTTTTTCAAAAATAGCTTGGATACCGCTGTCTGAGAATGAACAATCCTGCAAAAATATGGATTATTTTATCATATACGATCTTGCAACATGAACTAACAAATCAACATATAACCCAAACAAATAACTATATTTAAAGCCGTTAAAACAAGATTACAATGAAAACCAGCCGATCAAACATTAACAATTCAAATCCAAGGGGAACATGATGAAAAAACAAGATGGCTTTCCGGGTCAACAGAGCTACGTCATTCCGGAACGCATTATCGACCAGCTCAAAAAGTCTCCGCTTTGCAGTGATATTTATCTGACCGACATTGGTTATTATCCTCAAGCTCGCCATCACTTCAGGGAAAGACCCAATGGCAGTGAACAGACCATTTTAATTTATAATGTAGAGGGAAGTGGTCACATTATCCTGGGAAATCAAAAAATGCCACTTCCTGCCGATCATTTTTTCATCATTCCTGAAGGGGCACCTCACGCCTACTCAGCCGACAAAACCGATCCCTGGTCGATTTACTGGATCCACTTTGCAGGCCCCAAAGCCAAGCATCTGGGAAAACCAGTTCTTCAGGCAATGCCGGTACAACGCACCAATAACTCACGCATTAATGAGCGAATTGAACTTTTCAATGAGCTTTTTTATATTCTTGAGCGCGGTCACAGTTTTGAAAACCTGGAGTATATCAGTCAGTCGCTTCCCCGACTAATTGCTTCATTTACTTATCTCACTCAATTTAGGTCGATTAACGAACAATTCAGCAAAGATCCGGTAAGCCAGAGTATCAACTTCATGCTTGAGAATATCAATCGGAAATATAAATTGGAGGAATTGGCAATGGCAGTAAAACTATCAGCATCCCATTATTCCCGCTTGTTTTTGAGTAGAACCGGACACTCACCCATTGATTATTTCATACAGTTAAAAATTCAGCGGGCCTGCCGACTGCTGGACTCTGATGACCGATCGATAGCAGACATTGCCCGCAATATCGGCTTTGACGATCAATTTTACTTCTCACGACAATTTAAAAAGGTGATGGGCATGTCACCACGATCATACAGGAAGCGATAAGAGCTAAATTAAATATTAAGGCAGCATGTGTCAAGACTAGATATTTAAGATCCCCGGTGTTTTGCAGAACACCGGGGATTTTAGTTTATCCGTGCATTTTTAAATGTAACTAAAGAGTTGAGCTAAAATGATAATCTCCGGATTTAAGCTGATAAATGGCTTTCCCATTTTCGAAACGAAGCAACTCACAACCATCGGCATCCAAAACGTCAGCCTCCGATTTTGCAGGCAAATACAAAGTCGCGGAAGTATTCGCCGGAACAACGGCATCATACAGCAATTGGCCATCTTTAACTTCCCATTTACTGTAAATCTTACCGTACATCGAATCGTAATAACCTTCGGCCCACGTCATTTTGCCTGATGGGTCAGGGGTAGGTTGAAGAATGAACTTTTGGAAACCAGGCTCATCGCGCTGAATCCCCAGGGAGTAAGCAATCATCCACTGCCCAACAGCCCCAAACGAATAGTGATTAAATGAATTCATGCTGTTATTTCCGCCAAAACCATTTTCAACAGTGTAGCCATTTAGCCGCTCCCAGATTGTTTTAGCACCTTGATCAACAGAATACAGCCAAGATGGGTACTGCTCGCTTTGCAGCAATCGGTAAGCCTCATCATTGTAACCATAGTCAGACAAGGCTTTGCTCACCCATGCAGTGCCGATAAAACCGGTCATCAAAGAGTACTCCGGTCGAAGAACACCTCCATCATCTTCATTTTGTCGGGCAATGGTTTCTGCCAAATTAGCTGCCATATCAGAAATCACGTCGTCATCAAAAGCATCAAGAGCTAAACCGACAGCATATGACGTTTGTGTATCGGCCAATTTAAATTCGGGCTTCGCTCCCCCCTTCGGTCCCAGAAAATAACCGGAGCTGATATACCCCAACGTTTTATGATCTTTGTTTAAAAAGGTTTTATTAAAGAAATCTTTGCGCTCGTTATACATCGCCTCAAATCGGTCATAATCGGCATCTTTACCCAAAACTTTAGCCGCCTCTTTAATAATTTGCAAATCGAAGACATGATAGACCGTTGCTAAATATTGAGCTCCCAGTTTATTATTTTGCGGCCCAAGCCAGTCGCCCAACTGCACATCGCGACACATTCCGGTTTCCGGATCAATGCTTTTAGCCAGGTAGTCGATATAAGCGACCATTGCATCGTAATGCTCTTTCAGCAAGGCTTTATCATCGTATTGCAGGTAAGCTTCCCAAGCGACTGTAAGTCCCGCACTTCCCCATAATAAACCGCCAAAACCGCCTCCAATTGGGGCAACATCGGTAAATTTTCCACTCGCTTTTTGCACATCGCGCATTGCAAACATATGCCTTCTTAAAAACTGATCGGAATTGGACACATAAGTTGCAGTTCGCGAGAAAACTGAGATATCGCCCGACCATCCCATACGTTCGTTCCGCTGCGGGCAATCGGTTGGCAATGTCAGAAAGTTATCGACATTGGACCAGGTGAGGTTCGACCACAACTGATTCACTTTCGGATTTGAGGTTTCATAATCAGCAGTCAACTTCAATATTGAACTGATAGCAACTCCCTGAACAGCTTCTAAAGGAAGTGGCGCATCGATCCCGGTAATTTCGATATACTGGTAGCCACGTGATGTAAATTTAGGCTGAAACACCTGGGGCCCATCTTTCATGATGTAAAGATCCTGGCATAGTGCCGCCCGGTAATTTTCGGTCATGATCATACCCACATTATCACCCGACGCTTTCAAATCCGGATACAAAATTTCGGCATAGCGCAGGGTAACAGTATCTCCAACAGCTCCTTTAGAAAAGCTCAATCTTGGAACGCCAACGAAATTTTGTCCCATATCGTACACATAAACTCCAGGTCGAACTTCTTTCACACTTTGAGCAGTCAGGGTTGTATACACACCAGCATTGTTCCCAATCTGCCCGATCAATTTCAGATCATCATAATTAAAGTCACTTACAGTTCCGTCAAAATCACGTTCCTCTCCCGAATAAGTCGTTCCTTCCAATGGGACAACAGAGGCAGCCTTCCATGCCGAGTCATCATAACCAACCTCATTCCATCCTTCAAACTTAGCATCACGGCTTGCATCGTAAACTTCACCCAAATCGAGACTACTGTATATAATCGGGCCATCATTCGTGAACTTCCAACTTTTATCGTTAGTGGTCACAACTTTTTCCGAACCATCAGCATAATTGATAACCAATTTGGCTAGCAACGATTGGCGATCGCCAAAATGATTCCACACCGTACCGAAGCTCAACAGGCCGCTCCACCAGCCTTCACTCATCATTGCTCCCATCGCATTATCCCCTTGTTTCAGCATAGGAGTTACATCGTAGGTCTGGTAAAAATGTGATTTATTGTACTGTGTTTGTCCCGGGTTGTAAAAATCATGGCCGACTTTCTCGCCGTTGATATAGACCTCGTAAATACCACGGGAAGTCACATACAACCGCGCTGACTTAATCGATTTATCGGCTTTAAACTCGGTGCGTAACATGGGAGCCGAATTTCGACTCGGATCAGCAACAATAAAGCTCCCATTTTCTAAACCACTCAACACATAAGCACCACTCTTAACTTCTAATTTTGGGGCAAAAATTCCGTCGTATTCGCCGCTTAGGTCTTCTGTGAAAATTGTATTTCCCGGTTTTCTGATGTTTCTGATCTCCAGATCCGAAAAACGGGCCTGCTGTCCCGGCTCCATCGCGAATCCGATTTGACACACCATGCCAAAAGCCAGGTAATCGCCACCTTCTCCAATTGGATTCAAGTTGACAGCTGCACCCCCCGGATTCATTCTGAACGGTGGTACAAACTCTGCCGGTTTATTATCTTTCACATAGAAATCTTTCTCTCCATCAAGGGTCACATAGATCTTCCCGAAAAAGCTTTTTACATCAAATGCGTGTTTCTCATTCTTATTCGCATTATTAACAACTGATCTTTTAATCGTAAATGTTTTGAAAGGTTTATCCGCTAAATCTCCGGGAGCATAACCAACCCGGTAAATATTGAATTTAGCCAATCCGCTTGCAGACCTATCCATGTCTGACAAATCCAATTCAAGTTTAATGTAGCTCTGGTCCTTAGCGTTTTCTAGCTGGTAAATATTTTTGTAGCGATCCATTAATCGGCTATCGTTCGCCCCGTAAACAAAGGCAGCTTTCGTACTTCCCTTTTCGATAGCGACAGAATATCTCAAGTCGAAAATTTCATCGTAGGGAGCAAAAAATACGAGGTCTTTATCCCCACCTCCTATCCATTCGGCTCCATCCCATGCTTTCATTTCAGGATTCATCAAACCTGTTTCGAACCAGGAACTAGCTTGGTGATTCTTACCATTCTGATCCCAAACAGTAACAGTCCAGTTGTATCGAGTCGAAGGCTGAAGAGCTGATCCCTGGTAAGGAATTGCCAGTGCTTTTTGCCCTTCTATTTTTCCCGAATCCCAAACCAATTCGCCTGATGAATCTTCCACTTTAATCTGATAAGCTGTTTGATCGTAACCGCGTTCGCCCTCGGGTTCCTGCATCTGCCAGGCAAAACGTGGTATTTCCACATCAATACCCAAAGGAGTTGTTCGGTATTCAACGGTCAGGTTCTGAATTAATGAGGGTTGTTTTGAGCATCCAAAAATCAATGCAAGAAGAGCAACTGTCAGAATCGTCTTCAAGCGAAAGATCATTTTTTTTAGTTGATGGGGCGATTTTACATTCATAGGTTATTGTTTTTGTTTCATTGGGAACTCTTATTCTTTAGCGACAAGAGTATTCATCAAATAAAAATAAGGGTAAAGAACAAATTCTCTCTTTACCCTTACTGAATTTCTATTCTATAAATGGATTATAAAGTATTTTGTCATCCGGTAAATTAAACACAGTTGAAAAGTCGGTAAAGGCTGTTGGAACAGGCTCTACTCCTGTGCTGAAATAGTAATCTTCAGGGTCAGTTAGTTTTGCTTGAAGATAGTTGAATTATCCCAAAATCTCCTCTAAATGCTTTATAATACAAGGTGCTTATCAGCATAAAACTTAACTATAAAAGGAAAAATCCAACTTTTGCCCAAACAGTTTATCTGCG
>NZ_JBZQJF010000048.1:0-17517 GCF_059905295.1 Mangrovibacterium sp. | reverse complement strand
GATGTTCATATGAAAAGTAAGTAGCACGGTTTGCAACTATAGCAAACATCCCAACCCAAGGAGAGAGCCGATATGGCTTTCTCCTTTTTTTTCGGTGAAAGTCAATGAACTCAAAAACGCTAGGATTGCTTTTAAATATTCAGTCGCCGTCATGGTTACCAATGACGGATAGAAGGGTTGATGGAATGAAGGATTGAAAGAGCTTCATATTTGACTCATATTCCAGGTTTTAAATTCCAAAAAAGGAACGCGATACAATCGCGCACAAGCGAGAGCAGTGGGAGCTTCTATAAGGGTAATTATAACAGACAACTTGAAACTCAAAACTTGGAACTTTAACGTTTGCGTTTTCTTACTTCTACATTTCTTATTGGTTATTCGATATTCTACATATCTGAAAACTCTCTTAAAACAAATACTGAATACTTAGCCCGATCCGTGTATACCCCTTTTCGCTGAAGGTGTAATAAAGCTGCGGTGCCAGGCTTAGCTTGTCGGTAATCGTGTAATTTGCTCCCAGGCCCAGATTAGCCCCAAGCCGGGTATCGGTATAATAATCCTTCTCGCCATCGCTAAGGCGGAGGAAATTGAAACCCATTCCCCCCAAAGCATAAATGCTCCACTCGTCGTTCGGGTGCATGAAAACATAGTGCGCATTAAAATCCAGCACATTGTAGCCCATCTGTTTCTTTTTGAAAATATGGGTATAAGCCAGCTCTGCCTCCCAGTGGTCGTTCACCGTGTAAATTCCATTGAATTGATAGCCCAGATTCTGAATTGCACCGGCATATAGGGTTCCGAAACCGGCGCGAAACTTACTTATTTCAGACTTTCGGGCAAATACACCTGTTGTGGCCAACAAAGCTACGAGTAGTAGAAGATTCTTTTTCATGTTCTCTGGTTTTCTGTCTATTGGTAAAATTCAAAATGCAACAATAACAAAATAATCGAAACAGAGCCCCTTTATTTTGTTAATGATTTATCAACCAGACGGCAATTACCTGAGTCCCGATTCTTTTTTACCTTTACAGCTCTTCAAACACACAACATGGAACAACATTTTCTGGATCTTAATCTTATTCAATGGTTACTCATGGCCGTTTGTGCCATGTTAATTGGGATGTCTAAAGTTGGGGTTCCCGGTGTTTCCATGATTGTTGTTCCGGTGCTGGCTATTATTTTCGGCGGCAAACAATCAACCGGTGTGTTACTCCCGATCCTGATGATTGCCGATTTATTTGGTGTGCTGTACTACCGGCGCCACGCGCAATGGACGTACCTGTGGAAGATCATCCCCTGGGCTTTTGTGGGTATCGGTCTGGCACTGTGGGTTGGCGAAGTGGTCAACGATGAGCAATTCAAAAACATCATTGCAATCCTGGTCTTTCTTTGTATTGGTCTAATGCTTTGGCGCGACCGTAAAAAAGAACAACAGTTTTTCCCCGACCAGTGGTGGTTCGCTGCAGCAATGGGGGTTTTGGGAGGCTTTGCCACCATGATCGGCAATGTAGCCGGTCCCATCTTCGCAATTTACCTGTTGGCCATGCACCTCCCAAAGAACAGTTTCATTGGTACATCAGCCTGGTTTTTCCTCATTGTAAACTACAGCAAATTCCCACTTCACATCTTCATTTGGAAAACCATCAGCTGGTCATCGCTCTCACTCGATTTAATCACCATTCCGGCCATTGCCCTGGGGGCATTCCTCGGAATTCAACTGGTGAAGATACTTCCGGAAAAAGTTTATCGAAGCGCCGTTATTGTTATCACCGCACTATCAGCCTTTTTACTGCTTATCTAGCTTTAAATTGCCAGGGGCCACTTCCAAGTCCGACTAATCACGTTCCTATTTTTGCTATTTTTGTGGTTCATGATTGATCAGGCAACCATAGACCGAATTATTGATGCGGCCGAAATCTCGGAAGTCGTAGGCGAATTTGTTACCCTCAAACGCAGAGGAGTGAACATGATCGGAAACTGCCCGTTCCACAACGAAAAGACACCGTCGTTCACCGTCTCGCCATCCAAAGGTATTTTTAAATGCTTTGGTTGTGGCAAAGGTGGTAACTCGGTCAACTTCATTATGGAGCACGAGACACTCTCCTACCCCGAAGCCTTAAAATGGTTAGCCCGGAAGTACCATATCGAAATTAAAGAGGAAGAAGAAAGCCCGGAGCAAAAGCAACAAAAGGACGATCGCGAAAGTATGATGATCGTTTCAGCCTGGGCACAAAAATATTTCTCTCGCTACCTATTGGAGGAAGAGGAAGGTCGTGCTGTTGGCTTAAGCTACATTCGGGAGCGTGGTATCCGCGACGAGATCATCAAAAAGTTTGAGCTTGGCTTTTGCCCCGACGGAAAAGATGCTTTTACGCAACAAGCGCAAAAGCAAGGCTACAAAATGGAATACCTGGAACGTACCGGGCTAACCATTCGGCGCGACGACTGGATCCGTGACCGCTTTGCCGGACGGGTGATGTTTCCCATCCATAACGTTGCAGGGCGTGTTATTGCTTTTGGCGGGCGAACGCTCAAAGCCGATAAAAACACGGCCAAATACCTGAACTCGCCTGAGTCGGATATTTACCACAAAAGCCGGGTTTTGTACGGCATTTATCAAGCCAAGCGCGAAGTGATCCGACTCGACAAGTGCTACCTGGTTGAAGGCTATACCGATGTACTTTCGCTGCACCAGGCCGGTATTGAGAACGTTGTTGCCTCGTCGGGAACAGCCCTCACCCACGATCAAATCCGCCTTATTAAGCGTTTCACCCCAAACATTACCATCATCTATGACGGCGATGCAGCAGGGATAAAGGCGTCATTACGCGGTATTGATCTCGTGCTGGAAGAGGGCGTCAATGTAAAAGTACTCTTATTGCCTGACGGAGAAGATCCGGACTCCTTTGCACGATCCATGAGCTCAAGTCAGCTGACTGCCTACATCGAGGAAAACGAAACCGACTTCATCCGTTTCAAAACAAAGCTATTGATGACCGGCGCAGCTAACGATCCGATCGAAAAAGCCCGACTGGTGAATGATATTGTTCGCTCGATTGCCATTGTTCCTGATGCCATCACGCGCTCAATTTACATTCAGGATTGCAGTCGCTTAATGGATGTGCAGGAAGAAGTTTTGTACGAACAAGTACGAAAAATTATTCAGAAGCAAACCGAGGAGCTCCAAAAGAAAAGCTATCGCGACCGGAATTACCAGCAACAGCAAGAACCTGGCCCCGACTTCTTTTACAACGAGCCAACAACGACGGCAACAAAGTCGGTAGCCCCTCCCAAGCCGCAGTACACCTGCGAAATAGAGGAGCGCGAAATTATTCGTATCATGCTGAAGTACTTCAACGAAGAGGTGTTTGAAGAGGAGGATGAAGCAGGGAACCCCGTAAGTATTTCAGTTGGTCAGTTTGTACTGGAAGAACTGGACAACGACGGTTTAGTTTCCGACAATGAGTTGATCAACCGAATACTGGATCTGTTTGCTGAGAACCTGGAAAATACCGGGTTTAAACCTCAGGCCTTCTTCATTCGTAACAGCGACCCGCAAATCAGCCAGCTGGCAACCGATTTGCTGGCGGATAAATACATCGAAAGCAAACGCTGGAAAAAAGGTGGTGCTTTTGTCGAAGAAGAACACGAGATCTTAGACCTACTGGTCCCCAAGATTGTGCAGGAATACAAACTGAGTAAAGTTCGTAACTTGCTACGCGGACTGGAAAATCAAATTCAGGAGGCCGGAAAAACAAAAGACTGGGAAGCTTTAATGGAACATCAAAACCAATATATCAATCTAAAAAAGGTTGCCAAAAACTTAAGTGAACAACTTGGTAACCGTACTATTTTGTAACCCCCAATCCCCCACCTATGAGAACCCATTTTATTGAAGACCGAAAAGAAATTGACGAAGTAATCCGAGCGTGTAAAACCTGTTATGTAGCCATGAGCGATGAGGATATGCCTTACGTGTTACCCCTAAATTTTGGCTACGATGGTGAAACCGTCATTTTACACTCGGCACAACACGGCCGCATGTGGGAAACGGTTCAGAAAAATCCTAAAATCTGCATTAACTGGACTTTAGGTGAAGAATTGGCCTGGCAGGATGTCCGTGTTGGTTGCAGCTACCGCGTTAAATCCAAGTCGGTTTTAGTTGAAGGAACGGTTGAATTTATTGATGATTTCGATGAGAAGGTAAGTTGTCTCGAAAAGACCATGTGCCAATACAGCGACCGCGAATTCAAATTTAGCAAACCAGCGGTAGTCAATGTAGGCATCATGAAAGTACATATCGATAAAATTGTCGGCAAAGAGTTCGGAGCCAAGGCTCTTACTCCATGGAATCAGGATAAAGAATAGCCGGCGACCGTTAAATTGGCTTAATCCTCGATGAAATCTGAAAGAGATCGTTATTTTTGCCTATGTGTACCTAATCCATCATTGACATTGAAGAAACTGCTGAATACCGATCTGCATCCAATGCAAAATCTTCCGCTGAATTTTCCTTTTCTGAAAGGAGGTGAACGATGATTTTTGTAACCGGAGGAACAGGTCTTGTCGGGTCTCACTTGCTTCTCAACTTACTACAAACCGGGAACCACGTTCGGGCATTAAAACGCTCAAGTAGCAACCTGAGGTCGGTTGTCAAGACATTCTCCTACTATACGCCTAATGCCGAGGAACTTTTCGAGCAAATAGAATGGGTTGAAGGTGATATTCTCGACTATCACAGCATGGAGGAAATTCTGAGCGGCGTAACCGATATATACCACTGCGCTGCCATGGTATCGTTCCACGCGAACGATCACGACAGCATGCTCAATAATAATGTTAAAGGTACAGCCAACCTGATTGATGCAGCAATCTTCAACAAGGTGAAGCGTTTTTGCCACGTTAGCTCCATAGCAGCCTTAGGCAAAACACAGGATGGAACACAGATTAACGAGGAAACCTATTGGGTTCCTTCAAAACAAAAATCGACATACAGCCTAAGCAAGTTCTTCTCCGAGATGGAAGTATGGCGGGGTATCGAGGAAGGGATGGATGCCGTTATTGTAAACCCATCGATTATTCTTGGTCCCGGAAACTGGGACATTGGAAGCCCTAAACTTTTTCAAACCATCTGGAAAGGCTTAAAATATTACACCAAAGGCGAAACCGGCTTTGTTGACGTTCGGGATGTTAGCCAGGTCATGACCCAACTTATGCAACCGGAGATCTTCGATCAATTCAAAAATCAACGATTTATACTGAATGCCGGCAACATGAGTTTTCAGGACTTCTTCAATAAAATTGCTGATGCCCTGCAACGACCTCGCCCCAAAACATTTGCTTCCGACCTGATTTTGCAGGTCGCCTGGCGCGCTGCCAAGCTGGCCAGCTTTTTCTCCGGTAAACGACCAGTGATCACAAGAGAAGCAGTATCGGGAAGTAACAAAATCAATCACTTTAATGGCTCCAAAATTCAGCATTCTATCGATTTTGAATACCGACCGTTGGATACTACCATTCAGGATATCGCTCATCTTTTCCTTAAAGATGTAGAGCTATTGACACCACAGGGAAAAAAACATTAAACGACCGCCCCTGGTTATTGAAACAGGATGACTTAAGCATTATTATCCTCTCTTGTCCAAATTTAAAGCACTCTTCAACTGGATTCTTAACGCTCTCTTTCATTAGGCGGAGGGCGCTTCGAGGCGGCTAAAGTGCTATATATCTCGCAGGATGCTAAAGCCCCTTCATGGGTTTGGGGTAATAACAAGCGATAAGTTGTTCAATTCTTTTTCGTCGTTACGCCGATATGCCTGGCAGGCTAAACGGATTGTATGGCGATACTTCATTTTTTGTCCTCAAGGCCGGAATCAAAAAGAAGTATTTGAACAAAAAAGGGAGCTCCTTTCGAAACTCCCTCCTCAACTATCCTGATTGGATTATTTTTCCATTTCTTTCCAAACCAAGGCACTGGCTCCGACAATCGCAGCATCTCCAGGCTTCAACTCTGAAGGTAAAACCTTGATCTTGTTCTTAAAGATTGGCAGCAAATGAGCCTCCATACTTTCCTTTGTTGGCTTGAAAATATATTCTCCTGCAGCAGCGGGGCCTCCAAAAATGAAGATCGCTTCCGGGCTTAAGTGGTGAACCGTATCAGCCAGACCTTGACCTAACCATTTCCCGGTTTGCTCAAACACCTCCAAAGCAACGTCATCACCTTTAACAGCAGCATCGTAGATCATCTTCGAGTTCAACTCTTTAAATGACTTATCGGCCAACAAACTATTGCCCGAATTTTCGCGAGCCATAATTTCGAAAGCTGTACGTTTCATTCCCGGAGCTGAGCAATATGCTTCTAAGTGACCTCTTGCGCCACATCCGCAGGCACGTCCGCCCGGAATTAAAGTGGTATGCCCGCATTCGCCGGCAAAACCATCGTGACCGTAAACTAAATCACCGTTTACCACTACTCCGCTACCTACACCTGTTCCCAAGGTGTACATCACGAAGTTTTTCATGTCTTTTGCGCCACCGTAGATCATTTCTCCGATAGCCGCAGCGTTAGCGTCGTTAGTTAGTGCGATGTATTCCATTTCCGGAAATTTCTCTTTCAGAAGATCGACAAAATGAACGACCCCTTTAAATGAAAGGTTCGGAGCATACTCGATTGTTCCGTTGTAATAGTTCCCGTTTGGTGCTCCCAAACCGATCCCCATAATTTCAATTTCCGAATTGACCAGTTTTACTGATTTAATAAGGGCTTTTATTGCATTCGATAAATCGACAATGTATTTGTCAACATCTCCATGCGAAGGTGTTTCAATACTATCTTTTACCAACACATTACCTACAGCATCAACGACCCCGATTGCGGTATTAGTACCGCCTATATCGACGCCTACAGTTGCTTTTCTGTTCATATTTAAAAGATTTAGTGGTTTGTTTAAAATTCATGATTTTTCAATCAGCCTGTAAAGATAACAATTTGTTAAAAGCAGAAAAGCTACAGGCCTTTCAACTTAGGGGCCTGTCCTGTATTTTTAATGAAACCAAATAAGCATACAAAACCGCGTCTACGGGTTATCATCATCAGGTTCGTGGAATGGAGAATGAACTTTACGCCCTCCAAAATCGTAACGGGAGGCCATATAACCGATAATCTCGTTCGCCGACGATTCAACGGGCTTATTGGTCACCGGAATCACGGTAAAACGTCCTTTCAGGAAAATCAGGTTGGCAAAGCGAATTTCCTCCGTTAGATTTTGCTCATCGATATAGTTCGTATTGTCCGTATTTTTAAAATTGCGCAGCCGTTTTACCCGATGCGACAGCAGCTGGTTTTTACTAATCTGCAAGCCAAAAACGCGCCCCGGATCAATATCAAATAACTCTGCCGGCGGATCAATACCAGGAACAAGAGGCACATTCGCCACTTTCCATCCGTATAAAGCCAGGTACACACTCAGTGGTGTTTTCCCCGACCGTGACAAACCACACAAAACAATCTCTGCTTCACTCAGGCGCTGGGGACTCACACCGTCATCGTGATCCAGTGTAAATTCAATGGCATCAATCCGATCGAAATACTGTTGTTTTAGCTCCCTGAACAAGCCCGGTGACTGCAAGGAAGGGATTTCCAGCTTTTCATCCAGATATTCGGCCAAAGGTCCCATAAAATCGATTTGTGGCACGCCATGCTCCGCACAAAGCTCAATCAATCGGCGACGAAGTGAATGCTGCACCATCGTATGAGTGATCAGGCCACCATCATTCTTCGCTTTTTGAACGGTATCCAAAACCTGACCTTCCTCAACCACGTGGGGGATTAAAATAACCGGTACATTATTATTGGGATATTGGATCAATATCGACTGAACCATGTTGTTGCCGGCGAGTCCTTTTCCGCCGGAAACGACATAAATTGGAGAGGGTCGATTTGTTGCATCATTCATATTGATTTGTTTTTAGGTTTCTACTAAGTTAATCACTTCTTCTTAACAAATGCATTTGTTATTGAACAGGTTCAACTATCTTTGAAAGACTACAAAAAAAGATTAATGATGTCCTATACTGCGAACACTTCACGCTATCAGACAATGCCCTATAAACGATGCGGACGATCCGGCATCAAGCTATCTGCTTTCTCGCTGGGTTTATGGCATAACTTCGGTGGTGTTGATGTTTTTGAGAACGGCCGGGCAATGATCCACCGGGCTTTTGACCTGGGAATTACGCATTTCGATCTGGCCAATAACTATGGTCCGCCACCCGGATCGGCAGAAGAAAACTTTGGTAAAATTCTGAAACAGGATTTATCCGCTTACCGGGACGAGCTGATTATATCGACGAAAGCCGGTTATACCATGTGGGACGGCCCTTACGGAGA
The DNA here is from genome assembly GCF_059905295.1 of Mangrovibacterium sp. Lineage (NCBI taxonomy): Bacteria > Pseudomonadati > Bacteroidota > Bacteroidia > Marinilabiliales > Prolixibacteraceae > Mangrovibacterium > Mangrovibacterium sp. The sequence continues at coordinate 9,128 of NZ_JBZQJF010000048.1, read as the reverse complement.
TTGGGGAAGCCGCAAATATATGCTTGCCAGCCTCGATCAAAGCCTGAAACGGATGGGACTTGACTATGTCGACATTTTCTACCACCACCGACCGGATCCGGAGACTCCGCTGGAAGAAAGTATGATGGCACTGGATCATGCCGTTCGCCAGGGAAAAGCTCTTTATGCAGGAATCTCCAACTACCCGGCAGATAAAGCCCGCGAGGCAGCCAAAATCCTGCGCGAATTGGGCACGCCTTGTTTGATTCATCAACCCAAGTACAGCATGTTCGTTCGCTGGGTGGAAGACGAATTGCTGGATGTTTTGGAAGAAGAAGGTATCGGTTGCATTGCCTTTTCGCCACTCGCCCAGGGATTATTAACCGATAAATACCTAAATGGCATTCCCGAAGGATCAAGAGCTTCCAAATCGTGGGGTTTTCTGAAGCCTCACATGGTTGAACCAGCCCTGGCAAAAGTTAAGAAGCTGAATGAGTTGGCTCAACAACGCGGGCAAAGCCTGGCACAAATGTCATTAGCCTGGTTGATGAAAGACCAACGGGTAAGCTCGGTACTCATTGGGGCAAGCTCGGTAAAACAGCTGGAAGATAATGTTGCAACAATCAACAAGCTTGAATTTATGTCGGAAGAATTAAACCGGATTGAAGAAATCTTGAAAGACTAAATTCAAACGAACAAGCATAAAAAAATCCGGACGATCAAATCCGGATTTTTCATTTTGATATGATTATTCTCAAATTAAATTTCAGTCTTGATACCGTCAACGATACCGTATTCAAGTGACTCTTCGGCCGACATCCAGTAATCGCGGTTGAAATCTTTCATGACGCGTTCAAACGGTTGACCACAGTTGTCCGCTAAAATCTGAGCTCCCAGATTTTTAGTTTTGATGATCTCATTCATTTGGATCTCAATGTCGGAAGCAGGACCACCGGCACCACCACTAGGCTGGTGAATCATCACACGAGCATGAGGCATCACAAAGCGACGACCTTTTTCGCCAACCGACAACAGGATAGAGCCCATTGAAGCTGCTAAACCCGTACAGATTGTTGAAACCGGGCTGCTGATACTTTTGATCGTATCGTAAATCGCAAAACCGGCTGTAACATATCCACCCGGACTGTTAATGATCAGCTGGATTTCTTTTCCAGGTTCTTGCATTTCAAGGTACAACAAGCGTTCAACAACATGTTTTGCTGAGTGGTCATCCACCTGTCCCCATAAAAACACCTTCCGTTCGCCAAGCAATTTGGCATCTATTTCGTTTTGTAATTTTGATTTTCCGTTCATGTATCTTTGGTTTTAATCTATTCTAACAACAATATTACATTATTTTCTCTCAAAACTGAAAAGCAAGATCTGCTTCAGTCAGTAAAATTAACAATGCAAGCAAGAAAATGCTCAATTAAAATGCACTGAATGGTCCGGAAACTATTCCGGGATTAATATTTTATACAGATAATCCGCTGTATCATATTCAAATTCGGCATCATCAATTCGAACTTCGTTATATTGGGTGTAGGAGCAGCAATTCCCCATTTTACGCTCAGCATCAACATAAAAGGTAAACAGCAAGTCTCCACCTGACCTTACTTCCAAATTGACAATTTCTGTTTGCCAGCCAACTGAGTAAATTGTCAGATAACATTGGTCGTCATAGCTATCGAAGTTATACTCGAAATTAGCCTCGTCATAGGTGTTAACCACCGTAATAGCAGTCGAATCGAGTGTTCCGTTCGCAAACAAATCCTCTCCGGAGCTTATGCCGATCAGTCGGAAAGTAAAAGATCCGGGTGGAGTAAAGCAATCAATATCTTTGCAATCATTTTTCTGACAACCGAAGGCCAATAAAACAAGAAGAAAAGTGGCTAGTTTAAGATAGGTTTTCATGGTGTTGATGGTTTTTTGTTTTCCGAAAACCCAAGTTAACAAAAAAACAGATCCAACACAACCACGGAATTGTAAATCCAATAAGCCCGTTAAAACAAAAAAGCCGGATGATAAATCCGGCTTCTGTATCTGGTTTTTAGAATGTTACTTTCTAAATGAAAAACTTGTCGTTCCGATATTATTTCCATCGGCAAAAATATCGATGGTATAATCGCCTGTCATAAACGGATCGAAACCGGCATTGTCCCAATAGATATTGACAGGAAGCTCATTTCCTTCATAAGTCACTTGACGCATAGCTGAGTAAGGAATCTTCAGGTCTTCGAACTGAAACAGATCACTTTTCGATTTCACCAGCAAAATCTGGTCAGGACGCAGAATACGCACATATAAATCTTTAGCGCCGCGCTTCGCCGTAACATTTTTGCTCAAGGTAAAGCTAATCATCAACTGTTCGGCCTTTGAGCTGTTATTCACTTCTTTGCCCTTGTGATTGATCCCGGCAACCCGGAGGTTTAGGGCCTCCAGCATCGCAGCCCGCTGAATCCGCTGGGCCATTTGCTCTTTCTCTTGCTGCAGTTCCTTATTTCGGCTTTCCGACGCTATATAGTCTTGCTTAACCTGCTTGTTCTCCTCCATCAGCTGCTGGTTACGACGGTTCAGTGAGTCTACCTGAACAATGTAGTTCCGCATAATCTTCCGTAACGAGCCAACTTCTTCCTGGTATTGCGAAATTTGCTGGTAGCTGGCCTTTTTAATTTGCCCTACTTCAAGCAGCAAATCCTTCACTTTCGTTTGTGCGACAAACAAAGCAGCATTCAAAGTATCATTGTCTGTTTTCAACGAGTCGTAATGTTGAACCATCTGGTTCAATTCAGTCTGAATTTGGTTTTTCTCCAGATTCAGCGATTGCATCAACCCCTTCTGCTCGTTACGTTGCATAAAGAAGAGCACAACTACAACAACCAGAATGATAACTAAAAAAGCAACGATCAGGTTTTTCCGTCGTTCCGAATCTGTACTTCCCATTGAAAACTTCTTTTTCTTTTCCAACTCAGCCATAAATCAATTTTTTGTTTCTCAGGTTCGTTCAATAAGGTCTTGAAATCTGAGATGCCCTAGCTTATCAAATTTCATTCCATTGTTTCGCAAAAATCGCCCGTAAAATTAGTATTATTTTACGGGCAGTCAAATAATACCATACCGACAACCGGCTTCCCATGTCAACAACCGGCAAACGAATACTTTTCTATCTTTGCGACGTATCTATCAGAGGGGAAAGTTCGACTCCTTTTTTAACGCACTAACAATTGGCCAAACGAAAATTTGATATCAGCTTATACACCTATGGCGAGTATTCGACCTGGGATCGCGAGAGTAAAGCACTTCCGAAGATTTTGAATATTACCGATACCATTGAATCCGACATCGGTACGGAATTCGGCTATATCTTACGAATCAAAAAAGCGAAAGGCTCAAAGATTACTTTTCGGATTATTCATCCGCCATTTAAGGATGAAAACGGCGAGGTGATGGACGATTTTACCGGAGAGGTGTACGTCAACAGCAACGATTATGAATTCTTTCTGGGAGATTGTATTTGGGAACCGCTGGAAGATAAGCTGGGCCCCTGGCGCTTGATTACCGAGTTGGATGGAAAAGTAATTGCTGACAAAACACTCTATCTTGTCAGCAAAAACAGTTGATCTTAGCTATTCACTAATTTCCCAAGCTTTTCGTAGCACTGATCACATCCTTCAACCAGGTCTTTACCTAGTTTCTGATAGTACTGCCTGGTCAGCTTCCGATTATCTTTTCCGTCCGGATGATTTGACCGGTTGCGCAGTTGATTCCGCATGACCAGCACTTCACCAACAATGGCGTAAGCACCTTCAGCATCAGCTTCCTCCGTACTGTAAATGTATTCGAAACAATCCATAACCACCTGGCCAACCAGGTAATCGATATCCTTTTTCAAGTCTCTTAAATTTGCCATAATCAGTGTATTTCTGAATTTAAGGGGTAAGTTAATGATTTTGCATCTAAAAAAATGGCCTTTACTGATCCAATCTGGATTTTAGTCTCGACCATAATTGGTATATGATTTCGATCGGCGGTAAACCAAACATACATATCTTCTCCTTCGGGGAAAAATTCGCCTTCCATCAGCCAAATGGAAACTTTATGGCACATAAAATGTCTTCCGTTGCGGGTTTTCACATCTTCTTTCCCCTTGTACCGAAAATAGAAGTCACCAATTTTATCGTCCACCATCATCTTAAATTTCACAAGCTGACCGTTCTTCAGGCTATCAAAGTCGTATTTACGAAACTGGTAAGCCTGGCTCAGCACATCGTGAATTCCCGGGCGATAAGGCAACTCTTTATGAACAAGGTCGGTTTTACTTCCATCGTCATAATAATCGACTTTTCCCGGCGGCTGATTAAAGGCGTACGACTGCCATGAATTGGAACCACCATGATGAACGGCCCGGTAAAAGTACCGCGGCTGAAAATCCGTTTCATTTAAATAAGTCAGGAAAGTATCGCGAACCGTATAAAACATGTCGTAAGCCCTGTAGGTATGGCCTGTTGCTTTGACCAACCACTCGTCTTGACCATGATCAGACACTGTATCGGCATGAAAGCTAACTTCTCCGGCATTTACCCAGATAAAGTGCCAGTTGTAATAGGCTCCGTAACGAATTTCTTCTCCCGGAGAAAAAGGCAGCTCCTCCGTCTGCGCACGGACAGAAAAGAAGCTCGTAAATACCAGTAAAATTTGAAGACTAAAGCGACAAACCACCCGGGCGGCCAGAACCACCTTTCGCTTTTCCTCCCGGTCGTTTGGTATCTTTTTCAGATTGATCTTCATCAATTAGGTCTTTTTTAAACTGCAGATCTTTCGGCAAATTCCAGGTTTCACGAACTTCAAAATTGGATCGTAGCTTCAGAATCTTCGGATAATAAACCACCCGTTCAGGTTGGATTCCTTTCTCGATGTTACCGGTATCCCACTTGCCGTTTTTATTGTGATCGATCACCAGTTTAATCTTATACTTGTCCGGAGTCAGATACGGGAATTCGATCTCCCCGTCGGCATCAACCGAAATTTGCTGCACAACTTCCTCCTTATCGGTATTCTTCAACAACTGAATAAAACTTGGCCCTCGCAGATTGGTAACTGTAAGGATGATTTTGGCATAGAAGGCTTCCTGCTGAATCTTCAGGTTTTGAGCGAATTTATTCGACGGATAGCCACTGATTGTCACTGCTGCAGCAGAATCAATCTCCAGTTTATAGGATTCATCAAACTCCCAGGGATAGCTTATCGAATACTTTCGCAGATTCATACTATCCTTTTGAATATTGAAGTTCAGTTCTTCGAAAACAGTATCAACCTTGTGATACAAGCGTACCTTATCGTAATCGAACGATTCCAAAGGTTCGGGAACTGTCAGCGTTAATTTACTGTAGACATCAAAAGCATCTTTCCCGTTGCCCTTGAAAGAAAAATGCTGTATCTCCGGCTTCTTGTCAACTTCTTCTTCCTCCTTCTTCTTCTTACGCTTCTGCTCTTTCTGTTCCGGACGTAAATAGGCCAGGTCGAGCGTATCAGTTTTATAAATACGATTCTGCATACTGTCGAGCACCACATACTTCAGCTGAAACTGTAGCGTATCCATATGGCTGATGGTTGTATCGCGAATCCACAGACTAACAGTATCGCGCTTGGCCGAATATTCATACAAGGCATAATCGGGTTTTGGATCAGCATTAATCAGCTTAATGCCAAAGGTATCACTCACCCCTTTATTAAAAAGAAACTGGCAGTAATTATCCCGTTCCCTTTTCGAATCATTCAGGTACTGATCCTTTGACGGCTCTTGAAAAAGCAGCAAATAATACGGATGCAAATCGGCACGCTGACGTGCCAACTTTTCAAGAATAGCCTGATGTACCTGATCATCCTCCTTACTATCTTTGAGGTGTGCCATCAGTGTCGAGTCGGGTTGCAAGGGAGCAACAGGAACAACCAGCGAGTCGAAGAAGGCAATTAACTCATCCGCCGAGTTGTAAGTCATGCTATTGTCCAGATCCTGCAGCGCATACAACCGGTATTTCCCTTCAGCAATATTTGTAATCTGGTAAAAGCCATCCGAGTCGGTCTTGGCAATATAATCCGGAATACTGTCGCGAAATGCACTCAGGCTATCCTCCCGGTGTAACACAATCAAGGCATCCAGCACCGGCTCCATATTCTGGGCCATCCGAACATAACCACCTAAGGTCAGGCTGTCGAGCTTCGGCCCGTTACTAAAGGCAAAGCGAAAGTTCCGCAATGCATTACCTTCGTTATTATCTTTTATTGAATTCCTAAAATCCAACGAATAGGTTTTATTAGTGTCTAAGCGATCCGTGAAATCGAGAATTAAAGTTTTCGATTTGGTTTTAATGATCGGCGCTTTTTTAATCGGCGGCGAAATGACCAGTTGTTGCGATACATCGCTCGACTGAATGAACTCATCAAAGGTGATGCTCACCGTCTTACCTTTGTAATTCCTGGCCTCGAAAGCAGGCACCGTGCGAACTACAACCGGGGGAATTGAATCTTTAGGACCACCGGAAGGCATCCCCGGGTTTGCACATGATGTTGTGAAAACCAGGTATCCCAGGTATCCCAAAATTGCTATAAATAAAAATCTCCTCATTTGTTCTCTGTCCAACTATAGTTTGAGCATCCAGATGCTCTGTTTGTCATCAAAAATCTTATTCCACAGTTACCGACTTCGCCAGGTTACGGGGCTGATCCACATCGCACCCCCGCATCAGGGCAATATAGTAAGCAAACAACTGCAGCGGCACCACGGTCAGCAAAGCAGCAACAGCCGGATGCGACTCAGGCACTTCAAATAAATCGTCAGCCATCGTACGCAGGCCATTGTCACCTTCGGTTACCACTGCAATGATATTCCCTTTACGGGCCTTCACCTCCTGAATGTTGCTCACCACCTTCTCGTAATAGTCGTCTTTAGCTGAAACTACAACCACTGGCAGATTATCATCAACCAAAGCAATCGGTCCGTGTTTCATTTCACCGGCTGCATAACCTTCGGCATGCATATATGAAATCTCTTTCAGCTTCAATGCACCTTCAAGTGCCACCGGGAACAAGTAGCCACGCCCCAGGTAAAGGGCATTTACAGCATCTTTATATTTCTCAGCTACAGCTTTTATATGCGGGTGTTTCAGTAAAATACTTTCGACCTTTTCTGGAATGGCCAACATCTCGCCGATAAACATTTTCAGTGTTTCGGCATCAATCATTCCACGTACTTTGGCCAGTTTGAAAGCAAACAAGGTCAACACCGTAACCTGCGCCGTAAAAGCTTTGGTTGAAGCAACACCGATCTCAGCACCGGCATGCGTATAAACGCCTGCATCGGTTAAACGGGCAATACTGGAACCAACAACGTTGCAGATTCCCAGGATCAAAGCCCCTTGCTCCTTCGCCATTTTCAGGGCTGCCAGCGTATCGGCTGTTTCACCGCTTTGACTGATGGCAATAACCACATCGCCTACATTAATGATCGGCTTGCGGTAACGGAACTCCGAGGCATACTCTACCTCAACCGGTACACGTGCATACTCTTCAATGAGGTATTCAGCCACCAGGCCGGCATGCCAGCTGGTGCCACAACCAATGATAATAATGCGGTTCGCTTCTGCAATCTTCGGGAAAACATCAATCAAGCCCCCCAGAACAATGTCGTCCTGATCTTTGCGAATACGGCCACGGTAAGTATCCCGGATCGTATCGGGTTGCTCAAAAATTTCCTTCAGCATATAATGGTCAAAGTCACCTTTCTCCAGGTCGCCAATGCTCAAATCAACCTTAGTCACTTTGAAGTTTGCTGGATCATTATCAACTGTTTTGAGTGTCAGGCTGTGCTTCTCGATGATAGCCACATCGCCGTCATTCATATAGATCACACTATCGGTATACTCGACAATCGGGCTGGCATCCGAAGCCAGAAAATACTCACCCTGACCAATGCCAATAACCAGCGGGCTTCCCATACGGGCAGCAATCATCCGATCTTTTTCGTGCTGGCAAAGAACAACAATGCCATAGGCCCCAACCACTTTCGACAAAGCCAGGCGAACAGCAATCTCGGCACTGGTCACCTCTTCCTGACGGTAGAAATATTCAATCAGGTTGACCAACACTTCCGTATCGGTATCACTTTGGAAAGTGTAGCCCTTAGCGATTAGATCCTTTTTCAGCTCCGCATAATTCTCAATAATACCATTATGCACCAACACAAAATCGTCGTGCATGGAGCTATGCGGATGTGAGTTCCGGTCGCTGGGCTCACCGTGGGTTGCCCACCGCGTATGGCCAATCCCCAGATGGCCGTGAATATCTTTATCGGCAGCAAACGCTTCGAGTTCGCTTACCTTACCTTTTTTCTTATAGGTTTTCAGCTTATCGTTGTAAATAGCAATACCAGCCGAGTCATAACCCCGGTATTCCAAACGTTGTAAGCCTTTAATTAAAATCGGATAAACATTTTTATCCCCTATATAACCAACTATTCCACACATGCTAAATAACTTGAAGGCAGCTCCTCAGCCAGCTGCCGGATTTTAATCGGTGTAACCTTACGATTTCACAAGAAGTCTACCGCCTATTCGCTAACAAACAAAGACTTCAGCTCTCTCCCTGATGTTCAGACTTTTCATACTTAACCAAGACTGAATCAAGCTGTAAAGGAGAAATAAACGTCCCAAATCTACAAACTTCGGAGGATAATCACCGTCCCTTTCCCTTAAATAAGTGACAGAAAATGTTTAATAAGGTGTAAAAGGATGTTTCAAATAGAAATGCAGAACAACAGATTGCTTCCCCGTCATTGCGATCCGGCAGCTGCCGGAGAGGAAGCAATCTTTAAAAGATGTAGAATATCGAATAACCGATAAAAAATGTAGAAGTAAAAAGACGCAAACGTTAAAGTTCCAAGTTTTGAGTTTCAAGTTTCAAGTTGTCGGTTATAATTACCCTTTTATAGGTCCGGGGCTGTTGCGGGTTGCTGGTCACTCAATCGTTAATCAATAATCGGCAATCGTTAATCAATCCCTCTGCGTCTCCTCTGTGTTCTTCTCTGCGGTTAAACATAGGCGCGTTTCCCGGCATCGTGATATCCGGAGGCGGACGTTTTTTCTATTGATGTT
>NZ_JBZQJF010000047.1:0-1845 GCF_059905295.1 Mangrovibacterium sp. | reverse complement strand
GGTTGAGAATGCATAAGGCATGAAATTCGGTTCACCTTCGGCAGGTTTGGTTTGGTTCCGGCGGGTCAGCCAGCTGTAAAAGCCACAACCGATAGGTCCGTGAGTAATGTTTATAATATCTCTTGTTGGTCCTAAAACCACACCCTTACATCCGGCATAAGTACAGCCTCGTTGTGTAATGATGCCTGGCACGGTACGAACGTTCGCCAAAATTTCCTGTCCTTCTGACGGTTCGTTCACAACCATCGCTTTTGCACGCTTTTTAGCGACTTTGCGAGGGTACTTTTTTAATATTTCTTCTTTGAATTCTGCGGGATCTGGTAATCCGTTAGAAAAATCCTTTTTGTTCGGCATAATTTTGTCTTTTTAATTAAAGAATTGTCGTTCCTGTTTCACCGGTACGAACCCGGAATGAATCATCCAACGGCAGGACAAATATTTTTCCGTCGCCGGGTGCAGGAGTCTGATTAACTTCGATAATTGTATCAATCGTTAATTGAACATTGTGGTCAGAAACAGCGATATTAAGTACTCGCTGGGGTCTTAGTCTTGGTTCTTTTCCGAGGTGAGTAAGTGCTTCAGGCATATCTTGTTTTGCGCCTTCCATCACTTTGGCATCCCAAAAGCCTTTACCGCGTCCGAAAACTTTTCCGGTTGCAGTCATCGATGTGATGCCGGCCTCGGTCAGAGCCCGTTTTGTTTCATTCATTTTATCGATGCGGATGATTGCCATTATAATCTTCATAGTCGTGTGATTTTAAGATTATAACTCTTTTGATCCGCGGCTGATGGTGTAGGCCTCTTCAACAGAGCTGATAAATATTTTTCCATCGCCAAAGGCACCTTTTGGCTCGGTGCGGGCAGCCTCCATAATGGTATTCACCGCAAAATCTTTGTCGTCGGCTTTCACAACCATAATCAGCATTTCTTTAGGAAGCTCATCGTAGGTTATGTCTCCGATTTTGATACCTCTTTGTTTTCCGCGTCCCACAACCGGGATCTTGGTTACTGCGATGTATCCGGCCTCGAACAGGGCTTTTAAAACTTTACTTGATTTTTCGGGGCGAATTATGGCTCTTATCATTATCATGGTTAGTTCCTCCTTATTTAAGTTGATTTGTTTTTATTAGTTGGCGATACCGAAGTCGATCAGCAATTTCTCTAATTCTTCGATTTCAAGAGGTTGAGGAATAATTTTCAATTCGTTTGCATCCATTTTTTGAGCCAAAGCACGGTACTCGTTAGCTTGTGGATGTTCAGGTGCGAAATCAATGACAGTTTTACGGTTGATCTCAGCTTGTTGAACCATGTTGTCGCGAGGTACGAAGTGAATCATTTGAGTTCCAAGACGGGATGCCAATTGCTCGATCATTTCCTGCTCGTTTTCAACTTTACGTGAGTTACAAATCAAACCACCTAAACGAACAGTTCCGGCAGTAGCATACTTTTTAATACCCTTGCAGATGTTGTTTGCAGCGTACATCGCCATCATCTCACCCGATACAACGATATAGATTTCTTCTGCTTTTCCATCGCGGATAGGCATTGCGAAACCACCACATACAACGTCACCAAGTACATCGTAGAAAGTATAATCGGTTTGATATTTTTCATCCCAGGCACCTAACTGCTCCAAAAGGTTAATAGAAGTAATGATACCACGACCGGCACATCCTACACCTGGCTCAGGACCCCCTGATTCAACACAACGTGTATTACCGTATCCTCTTTTGATGATGTCATCCAGCTCAATATCTTCGCCTTCTTCGCGAAGTGTATCCAGTACAGTTTTTTGTGCCAGACCTCCAAGCAGCAAACGAGTTGAATCTGCCTTAGGGTCACAGC
>NZ_JBZQJF010000046.1:0-47076 GCF_059905295.1 Mangrovibacterium sp. | reverse complement strand
CTTTTGCGAAATGAAATTATTGGCCCGTTTCAGGAGTGGCTATCAGGAAATAAAAGATGCATGATTCCGGCGAATCACCAACAGGGATGAAAGTGGAGGAAAACAAGAGAAGGCAGTTGAAAACAATCGAATGAAGATGGAAGCTTGCCAGGAGCGAGACCAGCCTTTTTTTGTCGAAGGTGAGAAGCGAAAGCTTAATGAAACCGCTATACCTGGAGCTTGCAACTCGAAACATGGAACTTTGAGGGTTGACGGATTGATGGAGCTTCAAGTACAAAGCTGATAGCCCGGTACTTGTCCCGAACTTGCTTCGGGAGGGCTTTGATATCAGTAGAAAACACATCCCCATCCTCATCCGCGATGTTGGGAAACGCGCCAATGTTTAACCGCGGAAAGCGCAGAGAAGACGCAGAGGGATGGATTAACGATTGCCGATTAAGTAACCAGCAACAGCCACTGGCCGCCACAAAGGTAACTATGCCCGCAACTTGGAACTTGGAACTTGAAACTTGAAACTTGAAACTCAGAAGAGACTTTCAGAAAAAAAGCCACCGGGCTAAACCCGATGGCTAAAGGATATCACGTTTATAAAATTGAAACCTAGTTAATCAGGTCAACACTGCGACGAACAAATTTGTCCAGATCGGCACCTTTTAACAGGCCGTTTGCCAACAGTGCCAAATCAACCAATTGTTTGGCCAATTTGCTGTCTTTTCCGAAAGCTTCCAGTTTGCTGCGTTTATCAGCCTCCAGTTCAGTGATCTTCTTGCTCACATCATCCAGCTTTTCTTTATCGGCAGCAGGAATTTCTTCCTCCTCCTTACCTTCCTTGGCTTTCTCTAAAGTATCTTGTTCTGCTTTCAAGGTAGCCAAAGCAGCATTTGCAGTCTCTAAATCACCACTAAGTGCAGCATCTTTATCGGCCAACACTTTTTTCACCAAGGCGTGATCGGTATTAACGACCAGGTTCAGGCTTTCCGGCATATCGCCATAAAAATTCATACCAGCACCTTGCAGCTTACTCATATCTTTCATACGACGCATAAACTCGTTGCGGGTAATCACCATCGGCTGAGCATTCGAGCCCATCGCTTTGAAATCAACCACATAGTTTACACCATTATCGGCAGGGCAAACGGATTGGAAAACCGGACTCAATTCCTCGCGTTCTTCCTGGCTGATTTTGTCGCTTTCGTCTTCTTTGGCAATCAGGTTATCCACCACATCCGAATCAATACGAACAAAACGTTTTTTCGAATCTTTCTGCTCAAACTTGTTGATCAGGTGTGTTGACAATACATCATCCATCACGATCACATCGTAGCCTTTATTCTTCGCATCCTGAATAAACGTATATTGCTCCTCTTCGTTACTGGTATACAAATAAATCAGGTTGCCGTCTTTATCGGTTTGGCTATCCTTAATCAGTGTTTCATATTCTTCCCAGGTGAAGTACTTGCCTTCGGTATTTTTAAACAAGAAGAAATTCATGGCTTTTTCTTCGAACTTCTCTTCGCTCAACATACCGTATTCAATGAAAATCTTCAGATCATCCCACTTTGCCTCAAAATCTTCCCGGTTGTCTTTAAACAACTGCTGCAAACGATCGGCAACTTTCTTGGTAACGTGGCTGCTGATTTTCTTCACATTCGAATCGCTTTGCAGGTACGAGCGCGATACGTTCAACGGAATATCCGGCGAATCGATTACCCCATGCAACAGGGTCAAAAAGTCCGGCACAATACCTTCAACCGAATCGGTAACAAATACCTGGTTGCAATACAGCTGAATTTTATTCTTCTGAACCTCGATGGTATTTTTCAGTTTCGGGAAATACAGAATACCCGTCAGGTTGAAGGGATAATCCACATTCAGGTGAATGTTGAACAAAGGATCTTCACCATAAGGATACAACTGACGATAGAATGAAGCATAATCTTCATCTTTCAGGTCAACCGGCTTTTTAGTCCAGGCCGGGCTTGGATCGTTAATTTGGATGTCCTCGTCGGTTTCAACTTCTTTGCCATCTTTCCAATCTGTTTTCTTGCCGAAAACAACCGGGATTGGTAAGAACTTACAGTATTTGTTCAGGATCTCGTCCAAACGGGCTTTATTCAGGAACTCTTCCGACTCTTCATTCACATACATGATGATGTCAGTTCCTACTTCAGCGCGTTCAGTTTCTTCCAAAATATATTCAGGGCTTCCGTCGCACTCCCAGCGAACAGCTGTCGATCCTTCTTTGTACGATTTGGTTACTACTTCAACTTTATGCGAAACCATAAACGAAGAATAGAAACCCAATCCAAAGTGACCAATGATCGCATTGGCATCATTCTTATATTTTTCCAGGAATTCGTTTGCTCCCGAGAAGGCAATCTGGTTAATGTACTTCTCGACTTCTTCGGCAGTCATCCCAATACCATGATCCGAAACCGTGATGGTTTTCTTTTCAGCATCAAATGAAACGCTCACTTTGGCGTTCTCCACCGAAACAGCTGTTTCACCACGTGCAGCCAATGTTTTCAGCTTTTGTGTTGCATCAACCGCGTTCGAAACAATCTCGCGCAGAAAAATATCATGATCGGAATACAGGAATTTTTTAATAATCGGGAATAAGTTGTCGCTTGATACGCCAATTTTACCTTTTTGCATCTTCGTTGTATTTTAAAATAGATTAAACTTCAATTTTTACAGCTCCTGTTTTTCAAAGCCTGTGCCAAGTCCAAAATGTGACGAATTGTCACCTCATCTTTTCAAAACCCCGTCACACCCCTTTTTAACCTAGCTGTTTTTCAGAAAAAGTGGCACCATTTCAGTTCGAAAAAAAAAGCAAAACCATCCGATTAATGATATTGATTTGATTTACTGATTCCATAAATTTCGTCTATTAGTCATAGAATAAATCAGTTTGACACGTGTTGAATTCGTCCGTATGTTTGCATCAGATAAACTGAAAAACAAACATTTAAAAATTAATGAATATGTCACAGATTGGTAAACAAATCGTAGATTTCAAAGCTCAAGCTTACGTAAACAACGGATTTCAGGAAGTAACCAAACAAGATGTTTTAGGTAAATGGTCAATCTTCTTCTTTTATCCTGCCGACTTCACATTTGTATGCCCTACCGAGTTGGAAGATTTAGCTGATCTTTACGATCAATTCAAAGCAACCGGTACTGAAATTTATTCCGTTTCAACTGACACACATTTCGTACACAAAGCATGGCAAGATGCTTCAGCAACGATCAAAAAAATTAAATACCCGATGTTGGGCGACCCAACAGCTGTATTGGCAAGGGGTTTCGATGTGATGATCGAAGAAGATGGTTTGGCTGAGCGTGGAACGTTCATCGTAAACCCTGAAGGTGAAATCGTAGCTTACGAAGTTGTTGCCGGAAATGTAGGTCGTAACGCAGAAGAATTATTGCGTCGTTTGAAAGCTCTTCAATTTGTAGCAAGCCACGATGGTGAAGTTTGCCCTGCAAAATGGAAAGAAGGCGCTGCAACCCTGAAACCAAGCATCGATTTGGTTGGAAAAATCTAATTGATACGTCAACGTCATAACAACATTCAGGGAGGATTAATTCGTTTAATTCTCCCTTTCTTTTTCGAAAAAAGAAGTAATCGCGCGAGAACGAAGAACCCGAAACTTTAAACAGAAAAGCCATGTTAGATCAAGCATTAAAAGACCAGGTAAAAGGAATCTTTGCCAGTCTTCAAAACAAGTATACCTTCCGCATTTCAGTTGCTCCGAACCACCCGTCCAAAGCAGAGCTGAAAGGACTGCTGGACGATGTAGCTTCGTGTTCCGAAAAGCTGGATGTTCAGGAAACTGAAGGAGAAGGATTGGCCTTCACCATTCTGAAAAACGGCGAAGCCAGTCCGTTTGTCTTCCGTGCCGTACCTAACGGACACGAATTTACCACCCTCTTACTTGCTATTCTGAACCAGGATGGCATTGGTAAAAACCTGCCCGACACGATGATGGCAGAACGAATCAAGGGAATCGACAAGCCTGTTCATGTCAAAAGTTACATTTCGCTGAGCTGTACCAACTGCCCGGATGTAGTTCAGGCCCTGAACATCATGTCGATCTTCAACCCGAACATCCACCACGAAATTATCGACGGCTCCATCAATAAAGAGGAAGCTGAACAACTGAATATCCAGGCAGTGCCAACGGTTTATGCCAATGGCGAACAGTTGCACGTTGGCCGTTCGTCGCTGGGCGAACTGCTCGAAAAAATTGAATCACTCAGTGGTACCGAATATAAAACTGAAGCAGCCCCTGCCAAATCGTACGATGTCATTGTGGCCGGCGGTGGCCCTGCCGGCGTATCAGCTGCAATTTACTCGGCCCGCAAAGGATTCTCTGTTGCTTTGGTCGCCGAAAAAGTAGGTGGTCAGGTTACCGAAACGGTCGACATTGAGAATATGATTTCGGTACCTAAAACAACCGGATCGCAACTGAGTGCCAACTTAAAACTTCACCTCGACGACTACCAAATTGATGTGTTGGAAAACCGCCGCGTTACCAAACTCGAAGTGGTTGATGGTGTGAAAAATATTGAAACCTCTCTAAGTGAAAAGCTGTCTGCCCCGGCACTTATTATTGCCACCGGTGCCAGCTGGCGTAAGCTGAACGTTCCCGGCGAAAGCCAGTACATTGGCTCGGGAGTAGCCTTCTGCACCCACTGCGACGGACCATTTTACAAAGGCAAGCGCGTAGCGGTGGTTGGCGGTGGTAATTCAGGTCTGGAAGCAGCAATCGATCTTTCGTCTATTGCTTCGGAAGTAACGGTGCTCGAGTTTATGGATACGCTGAAAGGCGACCAGGTGCTTCAGAATAAGCTCGCTCAATTGCCCAATGTAAAAGTAGTTACCGCTGCACAAACCCTCGAGGTACTGGGCGACGGCAATAAAGTTGTGGGTATGAATTTTAAACACCGCCACGACGACCGCATTGAGCAATTAGATGTAGATGGCGTTTTCGTACAGATCGGCTTAACCGCCAACAGCGATGTTTTTGCCGGAGTAGTGGAAACCAACCGCATTGGCGAAATCATGATCGACGCCAACTGCCGCACCAGCCAACCGGGAATTTATGCTGCCGGCGACGTATCGCTGGTACCTTACAAGCAAATTGTAATTGCCATGGGCGAAGGCTCCAAAGCGGCCCTGTCAGCATTCGACGATAATATCAAAGGCGTTCAACTTGGTGTAGTTGAAGAAGCCCTTGCAAACTAACAACAGAAAGCTGCCCTTTACGGGGCGGCTTTTTATTCGACTGTCCCAACAATCCTCCCAACCCGCTCAGAAACATTACTGGCATAGTTTGATGCTCTACCGACACACTTAGAAGCTCCACCTCCACAGATCGAAGCTTCACCTCCACATATCGAAGCTTCACCTCCACATATCGAAGCTTCACCTCCACAGATCGAAGCTTTGTCGACACTCTTCGAAACAATACCGACACAGTTAGATAGAGTACTTCCACAGATCGAAGCTTTGTCGACACTCCCGGAAATGCTACCGACACAGATAGAAACTTCACCGACACGATTCGAAACTTAGCTGCCACCCTTAGCTGCATCACCGACATACACAGCTATCATGCTCCCCCATGAATTAAGGAATGATTAATCTTCCGGTATATTTCAGACAAGCCTCTCTTCAATCGCTGTAAAGCTTATAGCTTTGTCCGAAATTTTCGAAACTATGTGGGTTATTCTGGCGCTTATTTCAGCGGTTTTACTGGGTTTGTACGATGTATTCAAAAAGCTTTCGCTAAACGATAACGGGGTGTTGCCGGTTCTTTTTTTATCGACCGTAACTGCTGCCGTTGTAGTAACGCCTATCGTTCTCGGGTCAGTTTGGTTTCCCGATGCTTTTAAGCAAATCCACCTTTATGTGCCGCATATTACAGCCCGCGAGCATGGTCTCATCTTCTTAAAATCGGTTATTGTTGTCAGCAGCTGGATCTTTGCTTTTCACGCCATGAAACACCTGCCAATCACCCTCATCTCGCCAATCCGTGCTACCGGCCCTATCTGGACACTGATCGGAGCTATCATCATCTTCCAGGAGCGCCTCAACGCCATGCAATGGGTAGGCGTGGCGATCACCTTATTTTTCTTCTACCTGCTCTCAACAGCCGGAAAACTCGAAGGCATCAGTTTTCGCCGTAACATCTGGATATTTTGCATCATTGCGGCAACCTTGCTAGGTGCTGCCAGCGGCCTGTTCGATAAATTCATCATGCGCCAAATCGACCGGGTAGCCGTGCAAGCCTGGTTTTCATTCTACCAGGTTGTCGTTATGCTACCGGCAATCGCCTTGTTTCGTTGGGCAAAGCCCAAAGCCGAACGCCCTCCGTTTGAATGGCGCTGGAGCATTCCGATGATCGCTATCTTCCTGTTGTTTGCCGACTATGCTTATTTCTACTCACTCAGCATCCCCGACTCCATGATCTCGATCGTATCGGCTTTGCGCCGCGGTGGTGTGCTGGTTGCTTTTGTAACCGGTGCCATTCTGTTTCGCGAACGTAATATTAAAAGGAAGGGCATTTACCTGCTCGGGATCCTGCTGGGTATTCTCATCATCAGCTTCGGTACACACTAGCCATTAATTGGGGAAGAACTCAAGTTAATAAAGCTGAAAAATTAGACCGATTCATTGATTCAGTAACATTTCCTTTTAATTTTAAAGGAAAAAATGGAACACATTCAACTTTTCCAGGGAGACATTACACAATTGCATGTTGACGCAATCGTGAATGCAGCCAACAAAAGCTTGCTCGGTGGCGGTGGTGTTGACGGTGCGATCCATCGGGCAGCAGGTCCGCGCTTGTTGGAAGAATGCATCAAATTAAAAGGATGTGAAACAGGCGAAGCAAAAATCACCCAGGCCTATAAACTACCTTGCCGTTTTGTTATTCACACAGTAGGCCCGGTGTGGTACGGTGGCCAAATCGGTGAAGCCGACTTACTGGCTAATGCTTACCGCAATAGCCTCGAGCTCGCCCAAAAGCATCACTTAAAAACAATTGCTTTCCCCAATATCAGCACGGGCGTTTATCATTTTCCCAAAGAGGAAGCGGCCAAAATTGCCATTCAAACTGTTCGCGCATATCTGGCTGCCCATCCCCTGCCGGAAACGGTTATCTTTTGTGTATTTGATCAAGAAAACCTGGAGATTTACAGTCAACTATTAGAACTTGAAGAATAAACAGGCGTTAAAGAAGTGCCTCGCCAAACCAACATAAAAGCAGAATACAAGAAAACAGAACATTCATTCGTATGAAATTCTTTAAAATAGAAATTCAGATTACCGTTTTAACACTCATCATCGCAGCGGCTGTTGTTGGTTCCGGCTATTTGGTTTATACAAGCCTCTCACAAATCATCGAATCAATTCACAAAGAAGCACGTCCCGATTACAAACTACTCTTAATTAAAGATATCGCTCTCGACCTGAATGAAGTGGAAAACTCAGTGAGATTATACAGTCTGACCGGAAACGAAGATTTCATTTACAACTTCCACAAGTTAACAAAGGGGGTACACGAGAAGCTCAACAACCTGGAAGATTATGCCATTCCGGAAAGCAATGAGCTGCAACAAATTGATTCGATCCGGATGCTCTCGAACCGAAAACTGGTCATCTGGTCGCAAATTCGGAATTTACACAAGCAGAAGATCCAAAAGCCATCAACAAGCTTGTTAAGCGACCTGTCATCCAAGATTGACACAGTTCTGATTCAACCGGATACAATTACCTTTGAAAAACCCAAGACAGAAGGCTTTTTCAAACGACTGGGACGCGCGTTTACCAAACAGGACACAACAACAAAGGCACCTGTTATTTTGGATAAGCAGGAAGAAAAAGCGCAACTGAAGCAAGAACTGGCCGATGTAGAAGAAAAAATAAGCACCACCAATAAACAGCTGCAATACCAGGAAAAGCAATTGCTGGAGCGCAATATCAGTACCACAAACCAAATCAACCGGTTGATTATGCAACTGGAACAAAACGAGCAACGACGGCTCGAAAGTAAAACGGAAGAAGCCGATTTTATGGCCGCACAGATATACCGTCGCATTGTTCTTTTTACCGGAGCATCCATCCTGTTGTTGACGATTGTCTTGATTTTGTTCTACCGCAACCTGAAACAGAGTAAAGCCTACCAAACCATTTTACAGCAAGCCAGAAACGATGCAGAAAGACTGGCTCAGGCAAAAGAACGATTTGTAGCTACCGTAAGCCATGAAATGCGCACGCCGGTTAATGCCATCTTTGGACTAACCGAGCAAATGTTGCAACGGTCTGATGTTCCGGAGATGAAAAAAGATCTGACGATTGTGCAGAAATCCGCCGAACACCTGATTACCCTGGTCAACGACACCCTGGACTTTTCGAAAGCGGAATCGCAAAAGATGACTTTCGAGCATATCGACTTTGCGCCTACTGAACTACTGCAAGAGATTATTACGCTACATGAAGTTCCGGCTCGTAACAAAAGCCTAAAACTGGAATTGAAAAATTCCGTTCCTGATGACCGCGTCTATAACGGGGATCCGGTACGGCTGAAGCAAATACTGATCAACTTGTTTACCAATGCCATCAAGTTTACCGAAAAAGGAGGCGTAACACTCGAGGCAACAGAAGAACAACTCGATGAAGGACGCTTCAAACTTATCGTTGATGTTATCGACTCGGGAGCCGGCATGCCAACGAACCAGCTCGACAAGATCTTCGAAGCCTTTGTGCAATTGGATGGAGAGAATGCACAAAAACATCGTGGTGCCGGCTTGGGCTTAGCCATTGTCAAAAAACTGGTTGACATGCAAGGTGGACAAGTCTTTGTCAAAAGCCTGGTGGGTAAAGGCACCCGTTTCACCATTGAGATCCCCTATGCCCAAGGCAATCCGGAGGCTCTTGCTCAGTCTGCAACAACACCAATTGAAATCCCGGACTGGTTCCGCAATTTGCGAATTCTGCTTGTTGATGATGAAGAGTTTAATCTTTACCTCCTGAAAAATATCATGAACAAGTGGCAAGTTAGTTTCGAAGAGGCGCACAACGGACTGGAAGCAGTCGAATGCTATCAGAAAAAGCCATTTGACTTTGTGCTCATGGATCGGCGCATGCCGGAAATGGATGGTCTGGAAGCAAGTAAAAAAATATTGGAGATGGATGCTACCGCAAACATCATCCTGCTAACAGCAACCAACAGGGACGAAGATGAAGCAGAATGCCAAACGATTGGTATCCGTAAAATACTTCAAAAGCCTTTCCCGGAACGCTCCCTGTTCGATCTTCTCAATGGATTTGAAGTCAAAGGAATGGAAGCTTCGCCTCAAGCAACACCGTCAAGTTCTTCATTTGATTTGGAAAACCTAAAAACAGCTTTTGGTGGCGATGAGCAATTTATGCGCGAAATGATTGAGCTCTTCATCACATCGGCGAATAAATGTTTGCAAGCCTTTATGCAGGCTACAACAAATGAAGATCGTTCAAGCGTAATAGAAGCAGCTCATAAACTGGCAGCTCCTACAAAGCATATGATGCAGATGGATCTTTACGATCGGTTAAAAGAACTGGAGCACGAAGGCAAAACGGCTGAATGGCACATACTCCACGAAAAGATAGCAACAACAAGCCAACAGATTTCTGATTTGGTGAAGCAATTGAACGAGGTAATCGGTTAATTTCATTTAGAGAATATAAATCCTTCGCCTGTTGTAATTATCAAATTGAGAAAAAGGATCAAAATACGCACAATTATTACTATCTTGCGGCCTCAGAAAACAAATTAAAACAGTGTATGTCAGGAAAAGCTTTCAAAATTTTTGTTGTCGAAGACGACGAATGGTACCGTAGATTACTGGTACACAACCTTTCATTAAATCCGGATTACGAAATACAAGCCTTTGAAAACGGAAAAGATTGCCTGGCCCACATCGATGAGCAGCCCGATCTAATCACCCTGGATTACCGCTTACCCGATATGAAAGGGCTTGAAATCCTGAAAAAGGTCAAAGAAATTAATGAGGATATTCAGGTCATTCTAATTTCGGAGCAAGACGATATTTCAATTGTTGTTGAGCTGCTTAAAGAAGGAGCTTACGACTACATTGTCAAGTCGCGCGATATCAAAGAACGATTGCTCAATACAGTTCACAACATCCGTAACCGGAGTAATCTCAAAAAAGAAATCAGCAGCCTACGCAAGGAGGTTAAGAAGAAATACAGCTACCAGAATACCATTATTGGAAACAGCCAGGCAGCGCAGCATATCTTCGAACTGATTGACAAAGCCACCCGAACCAATATCACAGTTACCGTTACCGGAGAAACAGGAACGGGAAAAGAGCTGGTTGCCAAAGCAATCCACTACAATTCGAACCGTTCGAAAATGCCTTTTGTTGCAGTAAATGTGGCTGCCATTCCCAAAGATTTGATTGAAAGTGAACTATTTGGACATGAGAAAGGGTCGTTTACCGGTGCCAATTTCCGACGAATCGGGAAATTTGAAGAAGCAAACGGTGGTACCCTCTTTTTAGATGAAATGGCGGAGATGGACATTTCTCTTCAAGCCAAACTGCTAAGAGCATTACAGGAACGCGAGGTTATTCGAATCGGCAGCAATACACCGGTGAAGTTCGACTGTCGCATCATTATAGCAACCAACCGGAACTTGCTGGAAGAAGTGAAAAACGGGAATTTCCGCCAGGACTTATACTATCGGCTATACGGTCTCCCACTGGAACTACCACCACTTAGAGCCCGTGGAAATGATGTTATCATCCTGGCCAAGCATTTCATTCAACAATTTTGTTCCGAAAATAAGATGGTGGCAAAAAGTCTGAGTTCGGAAGCATCAACCAAGTTGATGGGCTACGCTTTCCCTGGCAATATCCGCGAATTGAAGTCGATCATGGAACTAGCCGTAACTTTGTGTGATCAGGATGAAATAACAGCAGACCATATCGTTTTTGGCGGCAGCCACGATGCCATGGCCGACATCACCAGCCAGGAATTGACATTGCGGGAATACGACATCCAGATTGTGAAAACCTTCCTGAAAAAATACGATAACAACACAAAATTGGTCGCCGAAAAACTCGACATCGGCGTTGCAACCATCTACCGTATGCTGAAAGAAGATAAAGCAATGGCTTAAGCAATAATTTCAGGCATTGTAAAGATTTTGAGCGAATTGGAAACCTCCGGTTCGCTTTTTTCATTTTAGTGCGTTTCATTTTGAGACTTCACCTATCAACGCTATCAAATTGATAAAATCTGAAACTCCCCTATTTTCAAACAAGCATTGATTTTCAACACATTACGCATATCAAAACTCCTTTGGCACTTCCTTTGGCTATTACTTGGCACAACTATTTGAAAGAGTTGATATTAAAAACCAATAATGGAGGATATGTACTATGGATAAGAAACAAATCAAAACGTTAGCTATTGCAGCAGTAGTCTTTGTAGTAGCAATTATGGGTGGAGTATACGTTTATACTCAAAAAGAGGCTCAATTAAAATCGCTGGATTCGGAAAAGACAGCATTATTTGAGCAAATGCAAGCTAAAGATTCATTAATGAATGATCTGGAGAGTACATTCAGTGAAATCGAAAACAGCTTAACATTCATCAAAGAAAAACGCAGCAACCTTTCAATTAAAGAAGGCGAAGGCGTAAAAGACCAAAAGAAGGAATTGATGTCTGACATCAGCCTGATGAACACCATGCTTGAACAAAGCAGTAAGAAAATTGATGAATTGGAAGCAAAACTAAAAAAATCAGGTATCAACCTGCGCGCTTTCGAAAAACGGATTGCTGCTCTGAACTCTGACATCAATACGCAAAACACACAAATTGCGGAGTTGAAGCAAATGGTTGAACAAAAGGACTTTCACATTGCAGAGCTTGAAACTAAAATCAACGAGCAAAATGAATTCCTGGCCACACAAACTGATTCTTTAACAAACGAATCGCAACGCTTAGTTGAGCGAACAAACGAGATGAATACCGGTCACGTAGCTTACGGAACCTACAAAGAGCTGAAGGATAAAGGTCTGCTGACAAAAGAAGGTGGAATCCTGGGTCTGGGTGCCAACACAGTCGTAAACAACCAATTTGATGATGATTACTTTACCAGTTTGGATATCCGCGACACAAAGATCATCCCAATACACGCCAAAAAAGCTCAAGTGATTTCAGAACATCCGGCAGATTCTTATTCAATGGTTGAAGAAGATGGTCAGATTGCTTATCTGCAAATCGACAATCCTGATGAATTTTGGAAGATTTCAAAATATGCAGTTATTGAGGTGAAATAAAATCCCGTTGTCTGGAAAATTGAAGTTCGAATAAATAATATTTTAAATATCCCTTACCTCGAATAATTGCGTTAACAAGCAAGAAGCCGTCACTGATTTCAGGACGGCTTCACTTTTTTATTCAGTTTCAAAAGTTGATTTCTACTCTTCAAAAAGTTGGTTCAAAGCATCAAAGTAATCTTCATTCCAACCTTCAACAATATTCTCATAGGCTTCATCCGGAATATTTACCTGCCGAACCTCCATACTTGTTCCACCCTTATGATCGTGCAACTTAATAGTTACCAAGGAGTTTTCCTCTTCCCCAAAATACCATTCCTGTACAATTTTATGGTTGGGTACAAACTCAATATTTTTTCCGCAAATAGCGCCATCCCACATGGAGAACTCTGTTCCTGCAACTGTTTCCATCTCTGCAGGCTCACCTGTCCATATTTCAATCATCAACTTATTTGTCAAGGCATTGTAAACGTCTTGAGGTGCTGCTGCCAGCTGATAATATTTCTTGAAGTCTTTCATAATTCGTGTACTAGTTCAATCGTTCGCGTTTATAAACCGGCTTATTCAACGTATAAGTAAAACCAATTGTTACAAACTCTTTGAGCTGCCATTTTGGTTTATAAATCGTGTTTCCGTCGGCGTCAACTCTATTCGTCGCAAAAGTAACATTGTCATCGTAAACCAAATGAAATAAGGCTTGCATATTAATGAAGTTACTCAATTTAAAGTTGAACGTATTTTCCCAGTCCACATCAAACTTCGAGAAAGGAGCTTTGTAATTGATGAACATTTTATACTTCGTCTGCAACGAGATGTCGGGTGTTAACTCCTTTTTAAGTGACAAATCCGCGTTGAGACCACCTTCCCACAAGCGCGTTTTATTCTCAGCAATACCAAAGTTTGTTTGGTCAATTCGGGCCGTATCCCGCACTGAAACTGTTTTGGAAGTTATCGGAGACAGCAACAAGGAGAAATTCTTATTAGGCTTATAATCGAGACCGAATTTGAATAAGGTTTTGGCTGGTGAACGGAACCCTGAAATTGGATTATCACGATCAGGATAATCATAGCCATTAAAGAACTGGGTTTCGTAGTCCAGCTCGACCGAATAATACCATTTCTTATAGGCCTGAATACCGTATCTTGTTATAAATTCAAATTTATCATCATTCTTTTGAATTCCATCGTCTGCCGGTTTCAACCAACCATTTCGCATCTCCAGTGAATTTTCCCATTTTGTTTTGTTTGAAGAATAATTTGCAAATCCTTTCAATACAAATAACAGGGCAAAAGAGCTTGTTCCACCCGACTTCCAGTTACTATAGTAAGTTTGCGTTAATCCGGTATTGAAGTTTCCTCCCAGTGTCCATGGGGTAATCACTTTGAAACGCTTATCAACTTTCTCCAGTGATCTGGGTTGTTCTATTTTTCCGAATTCAAAATCTTTCTTTTGCCGTTGCGAAAAGCGTGTAAATGTAACGCCATCATCAATCAGAAATCGTAACGAATTTCGGTTTAAAGCTTTCACCCGGACTCCCAGTGAATCATTTTGTTCGTTTTTAATGAACATACGGGATTGACCAGGATAGCTGTTACTCATGAAAACCTCCACCGAATCACTTGCTGAGTTATGCAACCAAATTGGGAGCTGCTCGGCATCGACATAATTCTGTAAAACGCGCAGGCTACTTTGGACCGAATCATTAACAACTGCCATCACCTGATCATTATAAGCTCTCAGCACAGTGTAATTGTTCAGTTTAATCGAATCAGAAAATTGTTTCTGCTCCCGGGCTGAATATTGTTTGATATATTCCTCACGGTAAGCTTCTGATACCGAATCAACATACTGCTTAACCACAAAGTCGTTATAACGTTTTCGGGCATCTTCCAAAATGGCTCTTTTGGTGCTGTCGAGCCTTTGTAAGCGTTTAAAATCATCCGGATTTGTAATCAGCGAATCAGGAAGCGCCCCAAAGTCCTTTAAACTATCAGGCATGGAAACATAACTGGTCCCCAACAACTGACTTCCCTCTTCAGGTTTCAAGGTTTTAACCTTCTGATCGAGATTGGTCAACAGCTGCTCCGGAATCGCAATTTGCTCCTTATGAATATTATCGCGCACCGATCGATCAATACGAGCCAATTGTTCTTTCAACTGGTCGTAAGGCACGTAACCGGGAACCTGTAAACTATCGGCTACATTTTCCGGAGTTCTGAAAAAATACCGTTCCCCCGAGGAATTGTATGAGTCTAGTTGTTTCATCAACGAATCAACCCGGTCATTTTGAATGTACTGAATTAATCCGCGGATCTTCGTTTCCAAACCCGAACTCTGCGGATACCAATTTCCTTGCCGATTTAATAACTGATTTAAATAATGGATGCTTGCTTTTACTGAATCCTGCTCTTCTCGCTTATCTTGAAGATTGATTGCCGACAAATTTTGAACGGAGAAAACAACAAGAATCCCAAACAGAATAAACCTGAACTTCATAATTTTAATCGTTTATAAGGCTAAAAAACTTTGCAAAGGTACGTCTTAAAAAAACAAATGCGAATGATCTAACTCTTTCCCTTCCAGTTAACATACGGATTTTGAGCCAGACAAGAGTTATGAAACCGTGGATCTCCACTAACTTCCCCGGCTACCCAATCCGGTAATTCAACAAGCTCGTCCGCATTTGAAAGTTCTACTTCAGCAATAATCAAGCCAGCATTTGCTCCATAGAACACATCGACCTCCCACTTTTTACCAAATTCATAAATCAAGTGGCGAACTTTATCGATTACCGGCCAAACGGCCAATTGCATCATTTCATGAGCATCACCCACCGGTATTTCATACTCGAACTCAGGTCTACTAATGCCCTCGATTTTCCCTTTAATCGTCAAATATGCTTTTTCATCGGCAATACGAACACGCACTGTCCTTTCCGGATCGGCACAAAGGTAGCCTTGTACGATTTTTATTTGTGATTCGCCCATGGGCACGAAATCACTTTTCACCAAAAATTTCCTTTCGATCTCAACAGCCATTTCCCTTACATTTATGCTACAAATATAACAGCCTGACTGAATGCCCAATCCATTTGACGGCGATGAATGACAGAAAAAACCTTGACTTAATTTTCGGATAAGCGTATCTCCATATTCATTAATGCGATTCAATGATGCTGAAAAACAGAATTTGAATGATAAAATCTAACAAACAGCCACATACTATTAAGCAAATGTTCTTTACCTTTAGATAAAACCGAGATGCTCATCCTAAAAAAGGATATCACTATGCACATCGACCCTGTCTCATCGAAGACCTACCTCATATTCAATCCGAAGTAAAAAAAACACCAATTTCTCATCACCCAAAACACAAGCATATGAATCCGATAAAGGACCTGATTAAAGATTTAGCTGATAACCATGGCCGAGGCAGGGAAAGTCTGCTTCCTGTTTTGCAGGGAGTTGTTGAACAGGAAAAATACCTGTCCGAATATGCCATGATTGAAATAGCCCGGGAAATGGATCTACCTCCGGCCGAAGTTTATGGTACCGCAACATTTTATTCATTTCTGGAGCAGAAAAAAGCCGGAACATATATCATCCGGGTTTGCAAAACCATTACCTGTTCGATGAAAGGGAAGAATCAAATCCTCCAATCGATCGAGGACATGCTCAAAATTAGTTTGGGTGAAACAACTCCCGATGGTCGTTTCTCGCTGCTGCAAACCAATTGCCTTGGCTGGTGTCACAAGGCTCCTGCCATGCTTATCAACGATGAAGTGTTTACCGATTTAACGCCCGAAAAAGTTCGGGACATCTTGAAAACCTTTCTTCAAACAACTCAAAACTAAAGCTATGGCATTCGATACCTATTTACTAAAAAGAGCTGATTTCATTTTCAAAGATGAGAATGATTGGAGAAGTATTCTGAGCCGAACATTAAAACTTCAGCCCAACGAAATTATTAATGAGCTGATGAGTTCGGAATTGAAAGGAAGAGGCGGCGCCGGATTCCCTACCGGCCTAAAATGGAAACTTACAGCCGAAGAACCAAATGCAGAAAAATATGTGGTTTGCAATGCCGACGAAGGCGAACCCGGAACTTTTAAAGACCGGGAAATACTAACGCTGGTTCCCTACAAAGTACTTACAGCCATGGCAGTATGTGGCTATGTAATTGGCGCCAAAACAGGTTATATCTATCTGCGTGGCGAATACAAATTTTTAGTTCCTCAACTGAAGCGTGCTATTTCAGAGTTTCAGCAATTCTGTCAATCGTTCAACTGCCATTTCGAAATAAAAATATCCCTCGGCAGCGGTGCATATATCTGCGGCGAGGAGACAGCGCTCTTCGAATCGATGGAGGGGAAACGTGGCGAACCACGCAACAAACCACCTTACCCGACTCAAGCCGGATTTAAAAACTGTCCGACTGTAATCAATAATGTTGAAACGCTGGCCCATACATTTACCATTTTGAAATACGGAGCAAAAAAATTCTACGATCTGGGGGTTCAGTATTCCCGGGGCTCAAAACTTTTTTCGGTGTCAGGAGACACACCAAAACCGGGAATCTACGAACTCGAACTTGGTATGAGCTTGCAGGATTTTGTGAATGAATTTGGCGACGGAGATACCAAAGCTGTTCAGGTTGGTGGTGCTTCCGGCTTTCTGGTTCCGCGCAAAAAATTCCAGGAAACCGCCATTGGGTACAAAGGTAAGCTGTCTGGAATTTCTCTGCCAACCGGGGGATCGATGATGCTTTTCAACAGCTCCCGATCGATGTACAATGTGCTGGATAATTACCTCGAATTTTTCAGAGAAGAAAGCTGCGGACAATGTACGCCATGCCGGGTAGGATGTCAACAACTATATCAAGGGATAAAAGCTGTCAAACGCGGAGAAAAGCCAGTCAGCTATCTCGATAAATTATTAAAGCTGACAGAAACCATGAAACTAACCGCCAAATGCGGCCTTGGTCAATCCGTTGCAAACTCTTTTTCATCGATCGTCGAAAATTTCAGAGAAGAAATGATTTACTAAACCTGAGCTTATGAATTCAAAAATCAACATCAATATTAACGGGATTGAGATGGAAGTTGAAAAAGGAACAACCATCCTAGCTGCGGCTGATCGAGCCGGAATCCTCATCCCGACACTTTGTTACCATAAAGACCTTTGTATTGCCGGGAACTGCCGGGTATGCGTTGTCGAAATCCTCGGACAAAAACGCTTGTCGGCTGCCTGTTCTACACCTTGTGAAGAAGGTATGGAAATCAGAACCAACAGTCTGCATGTTCGTAATTCCCGCAAACACATCATCGAACTTCTCTTATCAGAACACCGGGCTGACTGTACCTCCTGCTATAAAAACGGCAATTGTGAATTGCAAAAACTAGCCTCGGATTATAAAATTATGGCACAGGATTTTATCCCCCTGGCCCCGCAAAAAAAATATACCATTGACCAATTTTCACCATCTATATTAAAAGACGATAGTAAATGCATCCGCTGCCAGCGCTGTGTGCGAACCTGTGCCGGTTTGCAAGGTGTTAATGCCCTGTCTGTAGCCTACAAAGGCGACCGGATGAAGATCACAACCTTCTTTGAGAAAGCGATAACCGATGTTGTTTGCACCAACTGCGGCCAGTGTATCATTCATTGTCCGACCGGGGCCTTAGTCGAACGCAACTATATCGAAGAAGTTTGGGATGCCATCTCCAACCCGGACTTACATGTTGTTGTACAAACAGCACCGGCAGTTCGCGTTGGATTGGGTGAAGCAATGGGCCTACCTGCCGGAGAACGAGTAACAGGAAGAATGGTAGAAGCACTAAAACGACTCGGATTTAATGCCGTTATGGATACCGACTTCACAGCCGATCTAACCATTATTGAAGAAGGTACGGAGTTACTCGAACGGCTTCGGAAAAAACTAAAAGAAAATGATCCGAATATAAAATTGCCAATGGCAACATCGTGCTCCCCGGGATGGATTAAATACATAGAGCATATGTATTCGGGCTGTTTGGAACATCTTTCAACCTGTAAGTCGCCACAACAAATGTTCGGAGCCCTGGTGAAAACCTATTACGCCCAAAACCGGAGCCTGAAGCCCGAAAAGATCGTATCCGTTTCAATTATGCCCTGCACGGCCAAAAAATTTGAAGCCTCTCGTCCGGAAATGCACGCCAGTGGGTACACCGATGTCGACTATGTTCTCACAACCCGTGAACTGGCCATCATGATCAAACAGGCAGGAATCGATTTTCAAAAACTACCCGAGTCCAAATTCGACCGGTTAATGGGTGAGTCGAGTGGAGCCAGCGTAATTTTCGGAGCTACCGGCGGCGTTATGGAAGCTGCCCTGAGAACGACCTACGAATTGGTAACAGGCAGAGAGATTCCCTTTGAAAACCTCAACATAACTCCACTCCGCGGTTCCGAAGGCATTCGCGAACTCAGCATCAGGATAGAAAACCCACATCCACACTGGAGCTTTTTAGATGGCGTTGAACTGAAATGTGCCGCAGCACATGGTCTCACTCAGGCCAAAAAACTCATGGAGGACGTCAAAGCAGGAATAAGTCCTTACCACTTTATCGAGATTATGGCCTGCCCCGGCGGATGTCTGGGCGGTGGCGGACAACCAATACCAACCAATCCGCAGATACGGAAAAAACGAAGCGAAGCAATTTATGCAGAGGACGAAAACATGCCCATCCGTAAATCGCATGAAAACCCGGAAGTATTAAGGCTTTATGAAAATTTTCTGGGAGAACCATTGGGCAAAAAATCACACCACCTGCTGCACACAAGCTACATCGAACGAAATCGTTTCTAAGTGATCCAGCTAAAAAAAGATCAGAATTCGTTTAAAATAGAAGTACTTTTTTTAATCGATTTTTGATCTTTTTTCGTATTCAAATGTTACCTGTTTGTTAACTTAGCATCAACTAAATCATAATCGATTGATAGAGCAATTTACATACTTTTCACCCATAGGTCCACTCTGCATTGAAACAGAAGGTGATATAATCGTCGCTGTTCATTTCTGCGAGAAAGAATTGACATCAGAGCATTTCAATCCGGACCTTCAACTAAAAGTTACAGAACAGCTGGATGATTATTTTGCAGGCTCCTTATTCGAATTCGATCTACCCTTAAAACCACAAGGCACTGAATTTCAAGAGAAGGTCTGGGAGGAGCTAACACATATTCCTTACGGGCATCTGACCAGTTACGGTGAGCTCGCCAAGATTATGGGCGACAAAAACCTGGTTCGTGCAATTGGAGGGGCAAACTCCAAAAATCCGATTGCCATCATCATTCCCTGTCATCGTGTCGTTGGGGCAAATAAGAAGTTGGTAGGATACGCAGGCGGACTATGGCGCAAAAAGTGGTTGTTGCAACATGAATTGGAAAACAATCCTGATCACTCAACTTTGTGGTAAAATGATTTTTCTATTGCTCTTGCCTGTTACCGAAATGTTTTGAATCGCCCCACTCGCCATAGCCAATTTCACTACCAGCGAGCTCAATACGAGCTTCCAAACAATTTCGACATTGATCGGCATCCTCGTCCAAACATGGTTTATCTTCGTACAATTGGTAGTCTTTCCGAAAGGCTCCCGGCGTTAAGTTCGGCATGATGATATTGGCCCCAACCTTCAGTGCTTTTTCCCGGCCGGCCGGATCAATCGCCTGTAGGGCCGTTGCTGCAGCAATATTAATATCGGGCAACAATAACCGAAGCGCAGCAACCATACGTAACGCCAAATCAAAACGCTCCTGTTTGGTCTTTATTAAATTTCGAAATTCATAAAGCGGCGTATCTTCATGCTCAATATATGGGCCCATTCCCACCATGTCGACATCAATCTTCTTCAGGAATAAAAGGTCATTCGCCAGATCATCCATGGTCTGAAAGGGTAAGCCAATCATCACTCCTGTTCCAACCTGGTAACCACAAGCCTTCAACAGGCGCAAACATTCAATGCGTTTTTCAAAAGAGTGATGATCATTGTTGGGATGAATCTTCGCATATAGTTCCGGAGACGAGCTTTCGATCCGCAACAGGTAACGATGTGCACCACTCTCGAACCAACGTGCATAGGTTTCGCGTGTTTGCTCGCCACATGATAAGGTTATGCCAAGCTCTCCGTTGGATAACGCTTTGATTTGCTTCACCAGATGATCAACCCGATTGATAAAATTTGACGACGACAGCTCACCGGATTGCAAAACCACCGAACCAAATTTATTTTCCCAGGCAAAGCGGCAGGCCGCCAGAATATCCTCATCAGCAGCTTCGTAGCGGACAACTTTACTGTTGCTATGACGGATACCGCAATAAAGGCAATCTTTGGAGCACTCATTCGAAAACTCTACCAAACCTCGGAAATAAACCTTCTTCCCCACAATTGCTTCCTTGCGTGCAGCCGAAGCTGTAAACAAGGCTGTGCGATCGGCACCTTCTGCTTCCAGCAAACGGACCAAATCTTCATGCACAAATTCGCTTTGCTTTAAGATGTCGTCAAACTTTTTCACGTTGCGAAGATAATCATTTCCGCACCATCACTTTTCTTCCAATTCCACCAACCCAAAAATTTAACAGAAACTGTGTCCGAAAATGTCTTAGACCGTCCATTAATAAACGAGCAAAATTATTTTTTTCCTTATTATCTTTATTGAAAATGAATACAACCGAAATGCATGCAGATATCAGTCAAATTTGGCAGGAACATCACGACAAACTACTGGCCTTTATCCGCAAACAGGTAAAACAAAAGGAAGTCGCGGAAGATTTACTACATGATGTTTTTCTGAAAATCCGGGATAAAATCGGGCAACTGAAAGACCAGGAAAAGCTCCAGAGCTGGATGTTTCAGCTGACTCGTAACGTCATTATCGACTACTTTCGGAAACAGGCCCGTCACTCTGATCCCAAATGGGATGACGAAGATGAACCGGAACAAGAGATTAACCGGATGGAGGAGGCTGAAAACTGGATTGGCTCCTACATTATGAATTTGCCGGAAAATTACCGGGAAGCAGTTGTTTTATACGAATTGGAAGGAAAGTCAATTGCAGCTATAGCCGACCAACTCCAAATCAGTTATACAAATGCAAGAGCACGGGTTCAACGCGGACGTCATACGCTGAAAAAAAATTTATTAGATTGCTGTACTTTTCATGTCGACGCCTATGGCACCATCATCGACTACGAACGCAGGCAAAAAAAAGAAAACTGCAACTGTGACGACAAAAGCAAACCATCGTCTACAAAACGGAAAAACAAATAAAAGCATTCAGGATGGACACTAAAGATCAATATCAGAAAAGAGAGGCCGTGCGCCAAAAATACAGTTCTGTTGCACTTGCTTCGGAGCAAAATAGTTGCTGCACGCCATTCTCCAGCTGCTGCGCACAACCCACAGAT
The DNA here is from genome assembly GCF_059905295.1 of Mangrovibacterium sp. NCBI lineage: Bacteria > Pseudomonadati > Bacteroidota > Bacteroidia > Marinilabiliales > Prolixibacteraceae > Mangrovibacterium > Mangrovibacterium sp. The sequence continues at coordinate 25,274 of NZ_JBZQJF010000046.1, read as the reverse complement.
TTCGATATTCAATCCCTAAAACTGGGCTATACAAAGGAAGAACTGGAGTCTATTCCCGAAGGAGCAAACCTGGGGCTTGGCTGCGGTAATCCCCATGCCATTGCCCGCTTAAAAGCAGGAGAAGTGGTTCTTGATCTGGGATCAGGAGCCGGATTCGATGCTTTTCTGGCTGCTAATCAGGTGGGTAACAGAGGGCTTGTAATCGGGGTGGACATGACACCCGAGATGCTCAGCAAAGCACGCGAAAACAAACAAAAACTAAACCTTTCACAGGTGGAGTTTCGATTGGGCGAAATTGAACATCTTCCGGTAGCCGACCAAACTATTGATGTCATTATCTCGAACTGTGTAATTAACCTCTCGCCTGAAAAAGAACAAGTTTTTGGGGAGGCATTCCGGGTATTGAAACCCGGCGGACGACTGGCAATTTCCGATATCGTCACTTTGGGAGAGCTTCCGCAATCCATCCTTTCTGACACAGAGTTGTACACCGGTTGTGTTTCCGGAGCCTCTTCTGTTGAGGACTTGAAAACCATACTTCATCAAGCCGGTTTTCGAGAGATTGAAATTCGGGAGAAAAACGGAAGTAAGGAATTGATCGCAGATTGGGATCCCAACAATAGCTTCTCCGAGCTTGTCATCTCCGCTTCCATCGAGGCGATTAAACCAGCTCAATTTGAGTTTTCAGAACTATCCCCCCTCCGGGAGATCGATAAATCCAAATGGGCCGTTGCAATGGAACTTCTGGAAGCATCCAAGCTGCCAACTTCCGATCTCGAAGAAGCTACCGTTCGATTATTTGGAGTTTTACACCGTGAAAATTTGATTGCCATTAGCGGATTGGAGATTTACGGTAAGGAAGCCATTCTTCGTTCCGTTGCTATCCATCCGGCCTACCGGAGCAAGGGGGTAGGTACTTTATTCGTAAATGCAACCGAGGTAAAAGCCCGGGAATTACATCTAACTGATCTTTATTTGCTGACCAGTACCGCCGAAAAATTCTTCCGGAAAAACGACTACCAAACATTTGATAGAGAAAGCTGTCCCGAAAAGATCAGACAAAGCCAGGAGTTCTCGAATATTTGCCCCTCAACAGCAGTCTGCTTACACAAGCACCTGCCAACAATCTCAAGTTAAGAGCTGTTTCAAAAACAAAAATACAGGACTGATATTCGTGTTGGAAGAGCTAATTACCTGGGCACTCAACAACCAGGATAAAAGAGCACAATTAAAGACCTATTCGTCTCATTTTCAAAACTTAAATTTTTCGGTATTCTTTCAATTTTAAAACAAAAAACAACCACTGCAATGCAAAGAATTGTATTTTTGCCACGCAACCTGCGGGAAGGTCACGCGACTGACTTCAAGGGAAAGCAAAACAAGGTTGATTAATTTTTATTGACTAATGATGAATTCGCCGAACATGGGGGATTCATACTTTCCTGCTTCCCGCAAAAACCAAAAATCATGAATACGGAAAAACGATTGGGTTTTGTGGGAATTATTATTGAAGATCGCGAGCAATCTGCCCCGCTGGTTAACGAACTTCTCTCAAAACATGCCAACATCATCCTTGCCCGAACCGGTATACCTCACATCAAGGGGGATAATTCAGTCATCACCCTGGTGGTAGACTGCACAACCGACGAACTCGGACAATTAACCGGACGACTGGGATCTATTTCAGGCGTTCAAGCCAAATCAGCCTTATCAAAAAAGTAATTTTTTAATCATGACATCAGCACAAAATACTTACATCAACGACAACGAAATCTGTTCGATCCTCGAAAAGTACGAAAACCCCGATCCAGCGCTGGTCAAAGATGTTTTGGCCAAAGCCCGCGAAATGAAAGGTCTTTCGCTCGAAGAGGTAGCCATACTCAACAGCATCAACAACCGGGAGCAATTGCAGGAACTGTTTGACACAGCCAACCACATTAAAGACACCATTTATGGCAAACGCCTGGTGATGTTTGCCCCCTTATACATTACAAACCTCTGTGCCAACGAATGTACTTATTGTGCCTTTCGTGCCAAAAACAAGGGAATTGTACGCCGTGCCTTAAATCAGGAAGAGATTAAAAGGGAAACACAGGCCCTGATAAAACAAGGCCACAAACGCGTCTTGCTGGTTGCCGGCGAGAGCTATCCTAAACAAGGGTTCCAATATGTGCTCGACTCGGTACGCTCGGTTTATGAAGCCCGCTACAACGATGCCGATATTCGACGCGTGAATGTGAATGTGGCTCCCCTTTCAGTTGATGAATTCAAAGCATTGAAGGCCGAGAAGATCGGTACTTACCAGATTTTCCAGGAAACCTATCACCGGGGCCAGTACAAAAAAGTACACGTTGGCGGGAAGAAAATGGACTACGATTTCAGGGTAAGTGCACTGCATCGCGCTATGGAAGCCGGAATTGATGATGTGGGCATCGGTGTTTTGCTGGGCTTGTACGACTACCGCTACGACCTGTTGGCCATGATGCAACACATTAAAGAACTGGAACGGGCTTTCGGCGTTGGACCGCACACCATCAGTGTTCCGCGGATGGAACCGGCTACCGGCTCCGATATGTCAATTGATCCTCCCTACCCGGTTTCTGACGACGATTTTCGTCGCATCGTTGCGATCCTTCGTTGTGCTGTTCCGTATACCGGCATCATCATGTCAACCCGCGAAAGTGCTGAAATGCGCCGCGACACCTTTGCACTTGGCGTGTCGCAAATTTCGGCAGGAAGCCGCACAAACCCGGGAGGATACGAGGAAGAAGATGACATCTCCGGTCAGTTCAGTCTGGGCGACCACCGACCAATGGACGAGGTGATTCGCGATGTTGCACAAATGGGCTATGTACCATCATTCTGCACCGGATGTTACCGCCTCGGACGTACCGGTCAGGATTTTATGGATCTGGCTAAACCCGGTGCCATTAAAGCACACTGCGGACCGAATGCTTTGTCGACTTTCATGGAATATCTGACCAATTATGCAACACCCGAAACCCGTAAAATAGGGATGGAGCTGATCGATAAAACCATTGCCGGCATGGATGGTCTACCTAAAAGCCGCGCAGAAAAATTGGTTGCCCAAGTGAAAAACGGTCAATCTGATGTATATTGCTAAGAAGAAGTCGTGAGTCTTGAGTAACGAGAAACAAGTCATGAATCTCAGGTCTCAAGACTCACGACTCATCCCTGAAACTTGAAACTCGAAACAATGAAACCTGGCAACGCTTCCTTCCGAACCGAACACGACTTTTTAGGCGAACTGGAAATTCCGGCCGATGCCCTTTACGGGATCCATACGGCCCGGGCCATGCAAAACTTTAACATGGCCCGCCGACCGGTAAATGCAGAACTTGTGAAAGCTTACGGATGGGTAAAGTTGGCTTGTTTTCAAATCAACAGGGAGCTGGGCTATTTCGATGACGATACGAAAGCCGATGCCATTGAGCGGGCTTGTCGCGAGCTGACAGAAGGCCGGCTGACTGACTGGATCAGGGTGGATGCCCTGCAAGGCGGAGCGGGGACTTCAACCAATATGAATGTGAACGAAGTGATTGCCAACCGGGCACTTCAACTCCTGGGTAAAGAGCCGGGCAATTACAGTGCCGTTTCGCCCCTCGACGACATCAACCTGCACCAATCGACCAATGATACATACCCCACAGCCCTGAAGCTGGCTGCTATTTTGCAACTTCGCAACTTAGAACAAGCTGTACTGGAGCTGCAGGAAGCTTTTCAGCAAAAGGAAAAAGAAATGGCAGATGTGGTAAAGATTGGCCGTACGCAACTGCAAGATGCGGTATTGACAACCCTTGGACGCGAGATGGCCGCCTATGCTGAAGCCTTTAACCGGGATCGCTGGCGCATCTACAAATGCGAGGAACGATTGCGCGTGGTTAACCTGGGAGGCACGGCTATCGGCAGCGGACTGGGAGCACCGCGCCATTTTATTTTCCGCGTAACCGACCGACTGCGTGAACTGACAAACACCTCGCTGGCCCGCGCCGAAAACCTGATGGAGTGCACCCAGAACACCGATGTATTTGTTGAAGTTTCCGGGATACTGAAAGCATGCGCTACAAACCTGTTTAAGGTGTCGAACGATTTACGTCTGCTCGCGAGCGGCCCCGATGGTGGACTGGGTGAAATCAATCTTCCGGCTGTTCAGGCCGGCTCATCCATCATGCCGGGCAAGATAAACCCCGTAATTCCCGAAAGCGTTGCCCAGGCAGCCATGCAGGTGGTTGCCAACGACCAGCTGCTTACCCAGGTCTGTATGAACGGCAACCTCGAGCTCAACCAGTTTATGCCGGCTATTGCCGATGCACTGCTCTACAGCCTCCAATTGCTAACCGATGCTTCAGTAAGTTTGCGAAAAAAATGCGTACAAGGCATCACGGCCAATCGCGGGAACTGTCGTAAGCGCATGCTCAACTCAACAGCCATTATTACCGCCCTTATTCCGCGATTAGGCTACGAAAAATGCACGCTTATTTTACAAAAAACAAAGCAAAAGGGGCTATCGATCCGCGAGATCATCCTGGAAGAACAAGAACTAGAGGAGCAAACATTTGAGCAACTCATTAGTCCTGATGCAGTCAATAAATTAGGCTTTTAGAAACAGGAGTCGCTCAAAAAAATCTCAAAAAATTTGTTAATGCTATTTTAATTTAGAACTAATCTTAATAACTTGGGTCAGTTATAAATCCTAAAATTGAATAAAATGAAAAAGCTGGTATTAATGATGGCGATTGTTTTTGCATCTGCTGTAACTTTCGCGATCCCCGTTAACACACAAGACGAAAAGCCTAAAACAGAGCAAACATCGAAAGACAAAAAAGACAAGAAAGATAAAGCTTGCTGCAGTGAGAAAAAAGAAGCTTGCTGCTCTGAGAAAAAAGCATGTTGCGACAAAGACAAAAAAGCTTGCGACAAAAAAGCTGAAAAGGCAGAAAAAGCAGAGAAGGAATAAGATTTCCTCATACCAATATAAAGAAGCCGGGATTCCCGGCTTTTTTTATTGATTTTACATTGAGCCAGATGCCTGACAATAAAAAAAGAAACAGCCCCCTTTCAAACTATACCGTTTATAATCCGTTTCTTAGAAAAAAGGGATGATGAAGATTACCAACATCAACACCGGGCTATTTACCGACTTCTACGAACTGACCATGGCCCAAGGCTATTTCCTTCAGGGCCGCCAAAACGAATATGCCTGCTTCGATTATTTTTTCCGCAGGAATTCTTTCCACAGTGGATTTACTGTTTTTGCGGGCCTCGATGATCTCTCCGGCTTACTAACCCTCTTTAAGTTCGGGAAAGATGATATCCGGTTTCTGAAAGATTACGGTTTTAATGACAGCTTTCTCGAATACCTAGGCAACTTGTCCCTGTCTTTGTCGATCCATGCTGTCAGAGAGGGTGAAATTGTCTTCCCGAACGAGCCCCTGGTGCGCGTGGAGGGAAAGCTGATTGAACTGCAGCTGATCGAAACCTTACTGCTAAACGTCCTGAATTTTGAATCGCTGATTGCCACCAAAGCACGACGCATAAAAATGCAGGCCGGAGACCGGCCGGTAATTGATTTTGGTTTGAGACGGGCACAGGGATTGGGGGGCTTGCAGGCTACACGAGCCGCTTACATTGGAGGAGTAGAAAAAACCTCGAACGTATTTTCGGCCAGTCGTTATGGGATTCCTGCCACCGGCACTATCGCCCATTCCTGGATCCAGTCGTACGATGACGAGCTTACTGCCTTCCGCGACTACGCCCGCTTATTCCCTGAAAATTGCATTCTTCTGATTGACACTTATGATACCCTCAACTCCGGACTGCCAAATGCGATTACCGTAGCAAAGGAGATGCAGGAAAAAGGCCAACAGCTGTTTGGTGTGCGCCTGGACAGTGGAGATTTAGAGATGCTGAGCAAAAAAGCGCGGCAAATGTTGGACGAAAATGACCTGAATTTTGTGAAGATTGTGGCTTCGAACCAACTGGACGAACATGTCATTCATAAGCTGAACCGGCAAAACGCTCCGATAGATGCCTTCGGCGTAGGAACCTCGCTGGTTACCGGGCAAGACGACCCCGCCCTGGATGGCGTGTACAAACTAGCCTATGCCGGTCACAAACCCCGTATGAAGTTTTCAGAAAATCCAGCCAAAACCTCACTACCCGGGGTAAAAACAATTTATCGTTTTCTGGATGAAAACAAGCAATTTATGGGCGACGGAACTTGTTTCGAGGATTATATACCGGCCGGAAACCGGGATTTTTACAAAGCCCCCCTCGGTAAAGAACGGATTGACTACAGCAATGCTGATTTCGAAAAAATACATTTCCCTTTCTGGATTCATGGTGTCCCGGTGAACGAACGGAAGACGCTGGAATCCATCCTGCAGTTCTCGGAAAAACGACTGGCTCAGTTGCCCGATCATTATAAGCACCTCCAAAAATCGCCCGATTACCCGGTGGCCATTGAAGCTGACATTATACATCTTCAGACCAAAACGATGCAGGAGCGAAGGTTGAAATATCAATTCAAAAAACAATAAATTATGAAAGCGCTGTTAATTGTGGATTTGCAGAATGACTTTTGTCCGGGCGGAGCACTGGCCGCCCCCGACGGTGACAAAATAGTGCCGGTAATTAATACCTTAATGGACCGTTTCGAGCTGGTTACAGCATCCAAAGACTGGCATCCTGAAGCATCGGTACACTTTGAAAAATGGCCGATTCATTGCGTACGCGAAACGCCCGGGGCAGCCTTTCATCCAGACCTTCAGTCCACGAAAATAGACCAGGTTTTTCTGAAAGGAACCGGTAATAGCGACGATGGTTATTCAGCTTTTGAAGCAACCAACCTCAAGCTGAACGAGTACCTAGTTAACCATGAGGTTGACAGCCTTTACATTTGCGGACTAACAACCGAATACTGCATCAAAGCCTCTGCGAGCGATGCCCGAAAAGCGGGTTTTCAAACCTATGTTGTTGAAGACGCCATTAAAGCCGTAGAACAACATCCGGGCGATGGTCAACAAGCCATTCAGCAAATGACAGCTGAAGGGATTCATCTTATTCTTTCCTCTGAAATCTAAAAAACAAAACAATCAACAGGCATTTCGGACGATTAAATTTCCATTGATAAAATTACGTCCCTTCAGAGCATCAAGCCACCATTCGACGTTTTTTCTCCTCCTGGCCTGTCCTTCAAACCAAAACGCACCCCAATATTTAGCCCCTTATTCAGACACAAAAAGTCGCTTCGTATAGCCAACATGTCATTTCATCATCCCAAACGGCTCGTTCATGAAGTTGTTTGAATTTCATAGTTCTAAACTCCTCCTTTTTTGATAAATTAGTTACAGCGTATTGAAACAGAGCAAACAGGACAAATTTGCCACCTATCCGATTTGAATTTACAAAAGCCCGACACAGGTCGGTTAGCCGCTAATTACTCCTTCCTTTAATTGACTTGAGGAGATTCTGTTTCAGGTTGAAATTGCAAAAAACGCAAAACAAAAGCTTGTAGTTCCCAATTGTTTGGGGTCAACGGAGAAACCGTCAATTTTCTACCATTGGCAGATGGTCCACCAGAGGTGCCGCCAAGCTTCTACCGTTCGTAGAAAGGTCGCGGTAAGTGCGGTGGAACTTCTACCGTTTGTAGATCCTTCCCGGCGATCGCTTTGACCGTCTACCGTTCGTAGAATCACCACCAGAAGTGCCGGGAATATTCTACCGTTCGTAGAAACGCCCCGGCAATCGGTTTGGCATTTCTACCATTGGTAGAAAAATCAACGGCACCCTGATGCAGGAACCTGCCAAGCTTTTTGCTCGAGAAACTAACCGGGACAAAGCAGCTAAAAGCTGTTTCACCCAATTCTAAAACAATAAAAACTGAAGTCATGAACACTTTAAAAATTAGCATTCTGCACGTAAACAACCTCAGTCTAAACAACCTGTTTTCCATTTCGGCAACTACATTAAGCTATGCCAAGTCCGCAATTGCCGAGATTGGTGGTATACCCCAGGCAACCTACACCGAGTTAGAAACAGCCAACACAGCGATGGGTGCCCGAATGAACCGATCGCAAAAAGAAGGCCTGACACCCCAAATTATCGAAGCCGACAACGAACGGGATGCCTGCGGGCGTGAATTAAAACGCGAGATCCGCACAGCCAGCGAATCGCGTAACGCCGACAAAAGCGTTCCGGGCAAGAAACTGTTGTTATTCCTCGATCCAACCTGGAATTTCGAGAACGAAGCCCTGAACACCGAAACCGAAATTCTGGATAAAACGCTCACCACCTACGAAGCTGATGCCGACTTGCAGGCTGCAGCAACCGCACTGGGCATTGCCGAACTGTTTACCGAACTTCGCACGCTGAATAACACCTTCGAAACCCTGTACAACCAGCGAAACAGCTCGGAAGCCAGCAAAAAAGGTCCATCAGCATCCGACTTGAAGCCCGAAACAGTAGCTGCCTACGAAGCTTTTTGCACCTCCATTGAACAGGCTGCGAACTATACACCAACCGAAGCAATCACCACGCTCTTTAACAAGATGGATGCCCTGCGGAAGAAATATGCGGCCCTTCCTAAAACCGGGGAAACAGAAGCTGAGGCGGGAGAATAGCCCTGTTCGATGAATTATATTGAAGTACCCACCCATTTAAGCAGAGCCCTATTCACCGGGCGACTTGAAGTCACCCGGTGAATAACAGAATTAAACGCACATACAACCTTAAATGGACCCACCCAGGCCCTCCCTTGCAAGGGAGGGCCTGGGTGGGTCCATCTGCGATTAATCCAAATTAATTACCACGATGAGCGAAGAATCACCAATACACCGAGCCCGAAAACTTCGGCGGTCCCTAACCCCATCTGAAAAACGGTTATGGGAGAAGTTGCGAAAACGGCGATTCTTCGGACTTCGTTTTCTCCGGCAATACCTAATTCCCTATCAGCACAACAAGTCGAAAGCAGATTATTTCATTGTCGATTTCTATTGCCACGAGAAAAAACTCATCATTGAAGTTGACGGAAAAGTTCACGAAAAGCACAAAGAAGAAGATCAACAACGGGAAGATATTCTTCGAAATCTGGGCTACCATATTATTCGATTCAAAAATGACGAACTAAATCATATGCACGAAGTTCTTTACCGCTTGATGCGCTATGTTGAGACACTTTAGCACAACACATGAGCAAATATACCTCCCATTTCGACACACTCAAAAACAGTTTTATCCTAAAGAACAGGATAAAATCAGCATCATACCCCATACCCCTTCATTCCTTCAATCCAGTTAAGAATCTTACTGAAATGCGTACCTTCCCAGTAGATCTGTCCGCAGCCTTTGCATTGCCAAAACTCGCTGCACATCTTAAAAGTATCCTCAGGCACCCTGCCCCTAACCTCATTCTTGTCAATTGCAGTTAAACTTCCATTACAGATAGAACAGCGGGAAAATGGTCGGAAACTGTTTTGCAATTGCAATCGCCCGACAACTTCGCTAAGCTGTTTCTGAGGATCGCTGTTGCGTACCCAGTAACCGTGAGTTACGGCGGTATGTTTCAGGATGCCTTTATCGCGTGTTAAAATAATGCGGTTATCGCTAACCGAGATCTGTACAATCTCATCATCTTTCAGGTCGTTTCGGAATAGGGTGTCAAATCCCAGCAAGCGTAATTTTAGTGCTAGTTTCCCAAGGTTAACATCGACTACAAAGCGCAATTCCCGCAAAGGGTTCGGGCGTAAGCGAACGACAGGTGAAATATCCAGTGACTCAAAAACCGGGTACACCGAAACCTGCTCTCCTCCTTCCAGCAAAGTCGCAAAATCCACAGAGACACCGTCAACCAGGATCAAGTCCACTTCGGTATGTGGCACACCGATAGCTTCGATGGTATTTTTCACTGATGGCGTACCTGTATAGGTATATTCAAACGATATTTTACGTTGATGGACAGGTAAAAACTCATTCAACTCTTCGTAAAACCTAAAAATGGATGTACGCTGAACTGCTTCATGATTTGTTGTAGATTTATTCACGCCGGTGCAGTTATATCAACATTAAATTTACGACAATTTCCTCATGAAGTAATAGCCTGACTAAGGTAAAGTAGGAATGCGACATTTTTAAAACTAACCGGTATAAAAAAGTGAATAATGGCATATTGACCGGGTAATTGGCAGTCACCGGGTCAATTGCTTTTAGAGATGGAACTCCTTGCCAGCAGGAAAATTTGTGGCTAACCACACGAGCTCACCGGACAAATAGTTGCCATGGGTTGCAGATGTTCTATTCACCGGGTGTCTTGAAGTCACCCGGTGAATCCTGAGTTCGATTCTAAAATATATTCACAGAAAGTCATAATGGCGTGAGAAAGACTTTCCCTCCCGGTGCTTTGCTCTTTTTGTCCTAAACTTCCCCAATTTTCTTGAATTATCCCGATAGTACTTCGAAAAACCGTGAAAGTTTCTGATCAAAAAGAGTTAAAGTTGTGAATCGTTTTAAAATTAAACTCAGGTTATTAGATTTACTGGACGATTGAAAATTGGATAAACATGAACGAAATCAAACTGTGTACGGTAAAGGAACTCGAAAAGACGAGTAAAAAGGTATTTGAAATTGATGGTCAGGAAATACTGCTGATTCATACCGATGGTGAATACTTTGCAGTAGGTAACATATGCCCTCATGCACAAACCAGGCTAATTAGCGGGCGGGTTGAAGACGGAACATTAACCTGTTCGAACCATGGCACTTGCTTCGACTTGAAAACCGGCGCTATACGAATCGACAAAATTGATGAAGACCTGCTGGAACAAATCGATGTGGACAATCTTCCCTTTGGTCCTCTCGAAACTTATCCCTTACTCATCGAAGATGAAACGATTATCATTCAGTTTCCCTAATTCGTCCGCGAAATTGAATAGCTGCAAAATCCTTTGTAATTTCGTCCAAAATTTTTTAGATGAAGTCACCCAAGTCCTTTCGTTTGCATATTGGCCTGTTTGGTCAGCGTAATGTTGGTAAATCATCCTTGCTGAATGCCTTAACCAACCAGGAAGTATCCATTGTTTCCGACATTGCCGGAACAACCACCGACCCGGTTGAAAAACCAATGGAGCTTTTACCGCTTGGCCCGGTTTTGTTTATCGACACCGCAGGGGTGGACGATGAAGGGGCACTGGGAGAACAACGCATCCGCAAAACCATGGCGGTAATCGACCGCACCGATCTGGCCATTGTGGTATCGAATGCCGAAGTGTGGGGCAGTTTCGAAGAAAGGCTGATTGAGCAGTTCCGCGAACGGGAAGTTCCTGTGCTGCTGGTCTTCAATAAGACTGACCTCTACCCCACGCGCTCGTGTATGCAGAACAGCCTGGCCGGTGAAAAGCTGAAAACAATTGAAACGTCGGCTGCGACTGGAGCAGGAATCAGCGAACTGAGGGAAGCGATTCTGAAATCGGCCCCGGACGACTTCATCAACCGCCCGGCCATTGTCAACGACTTGGTGGGTCCCGGGGAAATGGCGATGCTGGTTGTTCCCATCGACAAAGAAGCGCCCAAAGGACGACTGATCTTACCACAGGTACAAAGTATCCGCGACCTGTTGGATGGCGATTCATTTTGCATGGTGGTGAAAGAACGAGAGCTTCGCGAGGGGCTCAAACGCCTGAACACACCACCAAAGCTGGTGGTTACCGACAGCCAGGCATTCCTGAAAGTTGCTGCCGACACGCCACCAGAAATTCCACTGACCAGCTTCTCCATTTTGTTTGCCCGTCATCAGGGCGATTTGGCAGAGATGGTTCGCGGGGCTATGGCCATCGACAAGCTACAGACCGGCGACAAGGTGTTGATTGCTGAGGCCTGCTCGCACCACCCTATTGGCGAAGATATCGGCACGGTGAAAATTCCCCGTTGGCTGACCCAATACGTTGGCGGCAAGCTGGAAATTGATAATGCTCGTGGCCGCGACTTTCCGGATAACATTGCCGACTATAAACTAATTATTCATTGTGGTGCCTGCATGTGGAACCGCCGCGAGATGTTATCACGCATTATGAAAGCCCGCCAGCTGAATATCCCGATCACCAACTACGGACTGACAATTGCTTATTCGCTGGGAATTTTTGAGCGCGCACTGCAACCATTCCCCGGAGCATTGGAAGTGTATCAGGAAGCTAGAAAAAATAAAATGTAGCATATCGAACATTCAATAAGAAATGTAAAAGTAGGAAAGTGCAATCGTTAAAGTTTCGAGTTTCGAGTTTCAAGTTGCGGGTTACTACCTACTGAGACTGATAACTGGGTTCTTGCAGCTCCTCACCCAATCGTTAATCCCAAAAGTTTCAAGTTTTGAGTTTCAAGTTGCGGGTTACTGCCTACTGAGACTGAAAACTGCGACTGATCAAGCTTTCTGCCAGCGCCCTTTTGAAATTTGGAATTTAAATCCTGGAATTTGAAACCTCTTGCAGCTCTTCAATCCATCAATCTAATAATCCAAATTGATTTGACGCTAGAACCACAAGCCCAGGTTGGCAGCAAAAGTCGGTTTTTTGGCAAAATCGGACGAGCCAACAGTAATATCCAAAGGACCGGCAAAAGTTTTCAAGCTATACTTTACTCCACCGCCATAAACGGCCAAATCCGGAACAATTTCATCGAATTGGCGCCCTTGTTGAAGGCTGTTGAACACCAGCGATAAATATTGCGAGGACGACAACTTAAAGCGCAATCCAATCAAACCAATACCCGTAAAGCGTTCACCAATCATTACCGGACTCATGCCTGTAAACGGCAAGTGATAATTGAAATAGCGGGAATAAGGCTCTCCTCCAATTAAGGTTGATTTAATCTCCGGGTAGCCATCGTTTAAGATTCCTCGCCCATACACATTAACCAGAAAGGCCACCTTCGGACTGACGGGGAAAACATTCTCCATATTAAACAGCAGGTAGGGCGAGTGCTTTCTTTCATTTTTAAGATCTGTGTTATAGGTAAACTCAGCATACAACCTGGTTCCCTTTCGTGGAAAATAATAATGATCCATATTATCAAAGGAAACATAAAAGGAAGCGCCACTTAGCAGAAAAGAGGTTTCATCAGAAAGTGTTTGTGAACCATCGTTGGAGAAAACATCACCATCAAAATACTCCTGCTGAAAAGAAGCGCCGGTACGGAAGGTACGGTAGCGTTGCTCCAGATACATTCGCCCCGAAGTGTAAAAAAGCCCGGCATCGTACACCTTTTCTCCGTCGTCATAAATGTTGAAATTCTGAAATTTACCCTTCATCTCAAATCCCAGATCGGGAAAAGCATGCCAGTTTGTTTCAGCTAACAGATCAAGTCCCGGGTTTGCCGAAAGCTCAGTACTTATGGAAACCATGCTAAAGGTGCGGGAATAGTTCTTCCAGGTTACATTCAGGAGCAAGGCTGCTGCCTCAGTTGTGTTCACCCGGAAACCGATATTTTGTGAGCGTTCTTCTTGTGGAAGCAAATGAACGTTTAAGGTTTTTCCGGTATCATTATCTGTTAAGTCGAAGTGCACATTTCGAAAACCACCGGTTCCGTAAATCCGATCAATTCCTGCCTTAATATCCGGATAGCTGTAAGTTTCCCCTTTCTCTAGTCTCAGGGTTTTCAGCAAGAATTCTTTATTCAGATTATCATCACAGTCGAGCGTAATATCCGTGATATGCCAATTTTGTATTTGGGTATATTTTTTCGAAATAGTTCGCGGTTCCAAATGATATTTTTCTTTAAGCGCACGCAACTTTGGCCTCAAAGCAGAAGCTGCATCAACACCTCGCTGAATGAGTGTATCGGCTGCTTCCTGCGAGAAACTACCGCCCGTGTAGCCCGAACCATCCGGTTTGATGATGACATCACAAAAATCACGGTTAGCTTTATCTTTTTCCTTACTGTAAAAATTGATCAGATTCAGCAAAATCTCGCCCAGCGATTTAATGTCGGTCTTGTCGAAATAATCGGCACGAATATCCACACCGATAATGATATCGGCTCCCATTTGTTTAGCCACATCAACCGGGAAATTATTCACAACACCACCATCTACAAGTAGTTTACCATCACGTTCTCCTGGCATGAAGACACCGGGAATAGCCATACTGGCATACATGGCTGTGGGTAAAAATCCATGATTCAATATTTCTTCGTTACCATTTTCGATGTTGGCAGCTATACAGGCATACTTGATCGGGAACTTCGAAAAGTCAGTATCGACAGGCACATTCGCCGTTAAGCCACAAAACAGATTCAGAACATTCTGGGCCCGAATAGCACCAATCGGCAAAGTCAGTTTATTCTCTTTATTAAACGGAAGAGAAAATAAATACCGCTGTTTGAGTGCCTGATCATTCGGCGACAAATACAAGCGCGAAACATCGTTAGAGAGCAACTCATCCCATTTTTGACTCTGGACAATTCTCTCCAAATCATCAGCCGTATAACCAATCGCATAAAACCCGCCAATCAAACTACCAATACTGGTACCAACAATGATATCAACCGGGATACCCTCTTCTTCCAGCACCTTCAGTACGCCAATATGCATAAAGCCTTTGGCACCACCACCACTCAACACCACCCCAACCTTGGGCCGATCGGGTACTTCCGCCTCCTGAACCTGTGCCCTGCTAACAGAGGGGATCAGAAAGATTAGAATGAAAAGGATTGACGAGAGTCGGCTATTTGTTTTCATAAGAATTGTTTCTGCACTCAATTTAAAACAAAAAAACAGAAGACCCAACATCGAAAGGAGCAACAACGAAAAGTTAACAGATATCTTATTTTTTATTCAGACAAATACGAATATCAACAGGTATAAACTGGTTCTCTTCAGCCAAAATCGGATTGAAATCCAATTCTGAAATTTCGGGGACTACACCTAACAAAGCCGAAACTTTCGAAATCATTTCGGCAAAACACGCCACATTTATTCCCGCTTGCCCTCGATAACCCTGCAACAAGGGGTAAGCTTTCAGTTTCGAAATCATCTGTATGGCTTCGTCTTTGCCCACCGGAGCAAGAGCTAGCTGCACATCTTTCATTATTTCGAGCCACACACCGCCCATCCCGCAAAAAATAAGGTGCCCAAAACCCGGTTCGTACTTCGCCCCCACATACAGCTCCAACCCACTCACCATCGGGCTCAGTAGTACAGCTTTTGTTCCGGGAATAGCCATCAGCCTTCGAAACTCAACCAAAACCTGGTCAGGCGTGCTCACATTCAATGAAACGCCTCCAACATCACTTTTATGCAGTGGACCGACAACTTTCATTGCTATTGGAAAGCCCAGCTGAGTGGCTGCTTCGGATGCTTCATCATCCTTGTCAACCTGAATTTGCCCGATGGCAGGTAAGCCGGCCAACTTTACCAATTGATATGCATCAGCTGGTGCTAAAAAGCCATCCGACAAATCAGAAACGAATGTTCGTATTTCCGGTGAATCTATTTTCTCCATCTCCTCAACAACCGGTACCGGTTTGTCTTTGAGCTTAACAAGCGCCTGCCCGAACTCCACCTCATCGGTAAACGCAATGTTCCCGGCATGGATAAACTCGCTGATTGCTTCATCGGCATTGACAACCGATGGCAAAACCGGAAAGATCGGCTTTGTACCCTGCTTCATCTTTTCGCCAAGCAACCGGTACACATCATTCACCGGGACCAAGCCCGGGCTTCCGAATATCACAGCCATGGCATCTACTTCCGGAAAGTCAGCTTCGCAACAAGCAATAATCTCCCCTAATTGCTCGGCAGTACCTGTAGCCAAAAAATCGATGGGGTTTTCAACCGATGCTCCCGGGTAAAGCTTCAACTTTAATTCCTCTTTAACGGGCGAGTCAGGAAACTGAGGTACCCGGATCCCGCCTTTTTCCAGGCAATCCGTCAGCATAACTGCAGGTCCGCCGGCGTGCGTAACAATTGCTAAATTAGGTCTATTCATTTCCGGCAAAAGCAATAATCCACCAACGGTCGTCAATTCCTCTCGTCCAAAACAACGAATGATTCCCGCCTTCCGAAACAAAGCATCAACAGCAATATCCGGAGATGCCATAGCCCCGGTATGTGACTGTGCCGCCCGACGGCCCGTTTCCCCCGTTCCGGCTTTGACCGCAGCAATCCGGCAACCTTTCAGGCTAAGCGAGCGAGCATGTTTCAGCAGTTTTTGCGGATCATGAATACTCTCCAGATACAGCAATTTCACCCGGGAGCTATCTTCGTTAAAATTTTCATCCCAATACTGCAAAACCTCCTCTACACCAACCTGCGCCGAATTACCCACTGAGTAGACAGATGCAAAGCGCAATCCTTTCTTCATCCCTGCCTCCATAATAAAAACAGCAGTCGCCCCTGAACCGGAAACAAAATCAATACCCATTGGATCGAGCTGCGGAACAGGACTGGTAAAGACTCCCGCGTAAAAAGGGCTGATAACACCAATGCAGTTCGGGCCAATCAAACAAGCCTTGTGTTTGCGCATCAAATCTCCCAGCTCCTTTTCCAATCTTTTTCCGGCCTCGCCGCTCTCTCCAAAACCAGCCGAAACAACAATAAATGCTTTGGTACCTTTCTCCTCTGCCAAAAGCCGAATAGCATCCACACAAGCCGAAGCCGGAATCGCCAGGATAGCCAGATCTACCTCCGGCAATTCATTAACCGACTCCTTCGCTTCAATACCTTGTACAACTCCACCATGGGGATTTACAACATACAACTTTCCTTTAAACTGATTTTGAAGCAGATTTTGAAGCAAATGTCCTCCCGGTTTAGCCGGATTTGCTGAAGCTCCGACCACCACAATGGATGCAGGATGAATTAGCGCTTGGTTTAGCATGCTTGACTACTGTTGGTTTTTATCAAATATACAAAACGCGAATGCTTTATCGGATGATATTGGTCACGCTTATAAAACAAGCAGAATGACAGGCCAACTTATTTCTTATTTAATTCGAGAAAGCCGGTACATCTAGGAAAAAATAGATAGTTTTGAGGCGCTATGAGTAGAAATTCAGAACAACGAATCATGGTTTACTGCGACTTTTCCGAGACGATGAATGATGCGATCGTTCACGGATTACGGATCAGTCAGATTTTTAAGAAAGAGCTTTGCCTCTTTCACCCCTACGGATATGGGAAAAAGGAAACCAAGCTCGATGCACAGCGTGGACTAGGGCTCATTATTCGCCGAATGAAAGAAGACTTTCCTTCGGTCACCATTTCAAGCCTTACGCTGAAAGGCAACCTGGAACAAAACATCACCCGCATTGCTGAAGATTATGACGGCATCATGATGGTACTGACCTCAGATAGTCTGAAACCCAAAATTCGCGCCCTGCAGCAAAGTCAGATTCCTTTTTTGTTCGTGAAAGGCAGCTCTCCGCAATCCTTACGCTACGATCGCCTTATACTTCCGGTTGATTACCGCAAGGTGATGAAAGACACCTCGCTGTGGGCATCCTATTTTGGCCGGTTTAACCAGTCGGAGATCAATGTATTTTGCGCCCGTGAAAGGAATAAGGATAATGCAATCATGGTCAAAAAAAACCGGAAGTTTATCGAACAGCTACTCTACAAACTAGAGCTTGAGGTCAACTTTGAATCGGCACAAAAAGGAAGTTTCGGTCTTCCTTTTGAGGCATTAAAACAATGTAAGGACAACGAGAATAACCTGTTAATAATTCCGGCCAGCCAGCAGGTAAGTTTGATCGATTTAATTATCGGCTTACCCGAAACCAAGCTCGTTGGACAAGCCGGAGAAACACCGGTTATGTGTATCAACCCCAAGCGCGACATGTACATTTTATGCGATTAATGAAATAAAAATTGAATAAGACCCAAGTGATGAAAAAACTCTATTTCCTATCCTTTCTTCTGCTGATTGCTTTTACCGGACAGGCTCAAAAACTGGAATACAAAGTTTTGTTTCAAGGCATCGGTGACAACCGGGAGTTTACCCATGAATACAACTTTCCGCAAACAATCCTGGGCGAACGAACTTCTGTTGAGCTGGGTACCACCATTGACAGCCTCCACCACTTTCGGTTTGGAATTAGCCACTTCTTTGAATTCGGTGCTGAAGCTGACGGCGTGAAACCCGATTTAATCGCCTATTACCAATACGATGACGGTAAAGATGAGTTTTTCTTTGGATCATTCCCCCGACTGGAGCTGCTGGACTTCCCCTTAGCAATGATAACCGATACCTTTTTGTATTACCGCCCCAACATTGAGGGTTTATACGGTAAACACCGTTGGAGCTGGGGACATCAAGGCGGTTTTATAGACTGGACCGGACGCCAAACCATGACTCGTCGCGAAACGTTTATGGCAGGTGCATCCGGGGAAATGCGCTTCGGGAATTTCTATTTTCAGAATTACCTGATCTTGTTCCACCACGCTTTAACGGCTGCTGAAAATCCGGATGAGCACATTACCGACAACATGGGAGCAACGCTTTACCTCGGCTATAATTTTGCAAAAATGACCGGACTTCAGAAAGCCTACTTAAAAATGGGAGTCATGGAGTCGGCCATTCGCGAGCGTGGCGTTGACGATAGTTATACCACCGGCACCAGCCTGACCGGGCAACTTTATGGCGAAGGAAAACGCTTTGCCCTGCGGTCAACTTTTAGCTTTGGCAACGGTCAGCACATGATGAACGGCGATCCTTATTATGCCCAGGATAGTTATGTGAGAACCGATATTATCTGGAAATTCTTACAGCATAAGCAACTGCAGGGTAATTTTAACCTGTCCTTCCACCTGATTGATGGCAGTACTTTGGATCAACAACAGCAATTGTCGCTGATATACCGCTTTGGAAATACCAATTAACCAACATGCAATCTTTTCAGATCGAAAAAAGAGCTGACTGCAACCAAACAGTCAGCTCTTTTTTTTTGTCAGGAATAGCTTACTCCATCAGCTTCAGCCGAAAGCAATTATCATCACTAAAGGCCAGCGAATCATTCCGGTACTGAATCACAAAATCTTGCAACTCGATTGGCGAAGCTGTCAAGAGATAATCGCCATCTTCTTCTTCATGCTTCAAATCCAGTGTCCCTTTTTCAAATTGATCTTCCATCCATTTCGGATCCAGCCACCGAATCTCAGCATTTCCCTTATTCAAATCCAAACGTGCAAAACTATGTACCGGAATCAGGTGAATATCGAACAGATCCGAACCGGAACTTTCGCCTTCCCTGTACTCTTCAAGATAGAAGTCCAGAAAATAAGTTCCCTCCAGCTTGATTAGGTGTACGTTGAAATAAGTGTTTGCAATCACTTCCTGCCCTTTGGGTTGTAACTTTACAAAGTAGGCAGTACTATCAACAGTTTTCCGGGTCACAGAGCCCTTCTCTGCAAAGGAGAAGTACCAAATCATACTATCCTGATCGATCCATCGCCCCAACATGAGATCGTTTGCAAACAAATCGTCTTTCGTGTATAACGGGTGATAAGAAAGAACAAGGCACGAAGTTGCCAAAACACATAAAACGACAAACAAATACTTAGAATAGCTTTTCATATCTATTGAATTAAAAAAATAGCATACGGAACAAGTAAATACCTTCCATCTCCTATCTTCCCAAAATCGTTAGCATTTCAAAATACTGCTAATTAAAACGCAAACAGACATCAAATGTTGCCATTCTTAATTCCATCCTGATTAACAACATAGTAAAACTCACTTACGAACTGGAAAACTCAACTCTGTATAATAAAATTATTTTAGTGTTTTCTATTCCTGCAACAACTCTGTTTAATTAAATTTTTGTATGTTTATACAGTTTGATTAAACAGACAAGAAGAAAACAAGACACATTCTACAAGTGTATAATTAACCTTAGTACGAACAATTTAAACTGAAACAAAATGATTAAGTACATTAAGTTTCCTGGTTTGGCGCCTAACGATGGTGGCGGAGATACACCTGATACCGGTAGCTCCGATGGATCTGATGATGGAGTAGATACTCCACAAGGAAATTGACCAAGAAAAAAGGGATTCCTGAGGAGTTCCTTTTTTCTGTGAAAGTATTGATTCGATTGCCTTCAATTGTCTTCAACGTTTTCAACGGCCTTCTCTTGTTTTCATCCACTTCACTCCTATTGGTGATTCCCTCCGAATCATGCTGGTTTTTTCTGGTCTTAAAATCCGGCTAGTAATATGATCATCAAAAGTGCTCACTTCCGCCTATTGAGTTATTGCATCAGCGAACTTTTTGGTATCTTCGACAACTGACAACCTGATTCATCATGTCTAGACGTATTCGTGCACTCATAACAATCATTTTGAGTTTACCGGCAACTGTTTGCGGGGCTCAACAGAGCGACTCGACCTTATTCAAAAATATGATGCAGCAGGTTATTCGAATGACAGACATCAACCTGGATAGTGCTCTCTATTTAAACCGAAAAGCTGTAGCCATAGCCATAGATGCAAACATTCCACAACTATATTGGGATGCCTCAACGCACGAAGCCTCCTTACTTGAGAAGCTAGGCTATCGGGATAGCGCAATTTTAATTCTCAACAATGTTCTTCAGCAAACCAAGGAACTAAAAGATACGGCCCAGCAAATTATTACATTAGATAATTTGGCCGACAATTATTCCGGCAACTGGAACCTGGAACAAGCCATCGATTATTTACTGGAAGCACAGAAGCTGTTGACCAACTCAACCAAGTTCGACCTGCGGTTTAAAATTCTGAATACACTCGGACAAACACACCGAAAGCTAAAAGACTACCAAAATGCGCTGAAGTATTACGGCTTACTGGAAAACGACTTTTTCTATCAATTAAATACCGCTCAAAAATTCCTGGTTTATCTGAACACGGGCAATGTATACCTGCAACAGCTGAATTATGCCAAAACGGAAGAATACTACAATAAAGCATACCGGGAAATTCAAACAATCGATGATCCGAATAACGAAGCACTGATTGTTTACAACCTGGGGAATCTTTATTTCCATCAACGCCAGTTAAGCAAAGCAAACCAATACACCCAAAAGGCCTTAGAACATTACAATAAGCTTGGTGACCCGAAACATATCGAACTATGCTCACGGTTATTGGGAGCCATCCAGTACATGCAAGGGAATTATGCACTGGCTGAAAAGTATTACCTGAATGCTCTTCGGATCAGTAAAGACATCAATAGCTTGGAAGCACTCAAATCGAACTACAAAAATCTCTATTTAAGCTCACTAAAGCAGGCTGAGCAAGATAATAACATTAGTAAGTACAAAGATGCAGTAGCCTATCAGCAGAAATTTTCGGACTTACGGGATAGCATGTACAAGACGAACCTGGCCGATCAACTACTGGAAAAGGAAAAGAAATACGAAACCGCCAAGAAGAATGCACAGATTGAACTGCTGGGGAAAGAAAATCAGTTGAAAGCAGAAGAACTGGTCATTGAGCAGCAACAACGACGTAACATGTGGGTTGTCATCGGCACCCTGCTGTTGATTACCATCATCATCACCTATTTCGTTATTCATTACCGACGATTCAACCTGCAATTACAAGAACAAAGCCGACTCATCTTCAATCAAAAAGAACAGATCGAAAGCCAAAACACCCAACTACAAAAGGCGATGCATACGCGCGACAAACTTTTCAGCATCATTGCTCACGACCTTCGCAGCCCGCTGGTTTCCGTTTCAAACTTCGTGCAACTGCTCAATTTCTATTTGCGCGATGGCAAGTACGACTCCATCCAACGAATGGCATCAGATATGGATCGCAAAAACCAGCAGGTTCTTGATCTAACCGACAACCTGTTAAAATGGGCACGTAGCCAGTCGGACGGGATGAAAGTTCAAAACGAACGCGTTAACCTGAACGAGATCCTGGATGAGTGTTATGAACTATACTCCCCGGTGGCTGAAAACAAGGCTATCACATTAAAGATAGAACAGCGCGACCATTGTTTACTTTGGGCCGACCGGGATATGCTGCGAACCATTTGCAGAAACCTCATTAATAATGCACTGAAATTCACCCCGCGTAATGGAGCGGTAACCGTCAGCCATTGCTGCAATAAAAAACAAGCCCGGATTTCGGTAACTGACACCGGCATTGGTATCAGCCAGGACAAACTGACACGCCTTTTCAAACCGGAAAAAAGAGATGTACAACAGGGAACCGATGGCGAAAAGAGTAGTGGTTTAGGGCTCTCCGTATGCTTTGAATTTTGTCGTATCATGCATGGAGATATTCAGGTTGAAAGTTCCGAAGGTTCCGGAAGTACCTTCACCTTTACAATGCCCTTATATTCAGGTGAATTAAAGGAACATGGCAGTTTGAGCGAGCTAAGCGAAAAAATCAGCTAATACAAACAAGTAAGCGTACAGCTGCCCCCTTTCCTATTTACCAATAATTCATATGAATTAACCGGTATTTCATTTTCATCCTGTTAATTATGAATTACCTTTAAGCCTACTAATTATCAAATTAATTATTTATGAAGACTTACAAACCTTACCTCGCCTTAACAAAGGGCAGTAGCGGTAACTACACACTCGATGCCGTTTTCCAATGTCCCAAAACCCAAAACATCGTTAGCATCGAGCAACAGGAAATCACGAAAAGCGGAAAAACCTACTGGGGTGTTATCATCAGTGTTTCAAGCGATATCCAGCTGATGTGCGGTCCGGAACTGAATGTACTATTTACATCGGTGGAAATTGCCGCTTCAGCCAGCAGCTATGGAACTGTTAAATGCGTAGTGCAGCAAACAAACACAGCAACAGAGCTAAAGGATCCTGTCCCTATTGAAACAGACATTGATTTTGGCGACGGCAGTAATTAATCGACTGTTTTTTCAAGTCCGAAAACAGAACACTATGACTTCATCCAGTTTCAACCATTGAACTGGTTGAGTTCGGGTGAAAGCCTAAAAAAGGGAATCTTAAGGATCCCTTTTTTTAAACTCGAATGGCCGCATAATCTCTCCTTAAATTCAGATAAATCGAACTTAAATTGTTTTTGTATCTTCATGCCTTGTTAAACACCAAATCCCGAATAAATTATGTTCCGGAATTCACGGTTAATTATTATCCTGCTTTTTGTACTTTTTCCCAATCTTGGATCAGCACAGGAATCAAAGGAAGCTGAGAATAACATCATAAATCAGTTACTGAAGCAGGTTGAAACGATTGGTGACAGCCAGTTGGATAGCGCCCTGTTGTTACGCAGGGAGATCCAGGTGGAAGCCGCGAAAGCCAACTTAGCGCAATTAGTCTGGGATTCACGTTACGAAGAATGTAAGATACTGAGTAAACTTGGTCAAAAGGACAGTGCCCTGTTCGTGTTAAACCAACTCATAAATGAGGCTAAAAACAAAGCTGACACCATCCAACAAATCAAAGCACTGACGCAAATAGCAAGCATCCAACAGACAAACTACGATTTCAAATCAGCAATTGCGAACTTAGTGAAAGCGCAGGAATTGCTAGCTGTATCAACCCCCTTCAATCTCCGCTTTGATATTCTAAACACACTGGGACAAGCCCATCGAAAGATGAAAGATTATGACAGTGCTCTGATCTATTACCGAATTCTCGAGCACGATTTCTTTTTTCAACTCGACACCAAGCAAAAATACCTGATCTTCATGAACATCGGCAATGTTTATGCAAGTCAGAAAGATTACGCAAAAACCGAAGCGTATTACCGAAAAGCATACTCGGAATGTATTCAATTAAATGAACCTGACCAGCTGGCACAGTTAACCTACAATATGGGTGCGCTAGCCTACAGACAGAAAAAATACAAGGAAGCTTCGGATTATATCACCGAAGCTCTTGAAGCATACCAGGAAATTAAAAACCAATTATATATTGAACGTTGCTACCGGGTTTTGGGGGCCATCCAGTATGATCAGGGGAACTTTGAAAATGCCAACAAATTCTATCTTACAGCCTTAGAAATTGCAAAGAAAATAGATAACCCGAAGTCGATACAAGGCAATCTGAAGAATCTATTCATGAGTTACCAGGAGCTAGCCTTCCGTACCAAAAAAGTAACTTACTATGACAAAGCACTAGCCTACCAAACAAATTGGAGCACATTAAAAGACAGCCTCTACCAAGCCAATTTGGCCGATCAACTGCTGGAACTTGAAAAGAAATACGAAACCGATAAGAAGAATGCCGAAATTGCCTTATTGGGAAAGGAAAACCAACTGAAAGCAGACGAGTTATTGCTGGATAGAAAAAACCAGCAATTTATGGGACTGGGCATGGGATTCCTGTTACTCGTGATTGCCGTAGTGGTTTATTTCATGTTTTACTACCGCAAGGTGAGTGCTATGCTCCAACGGCAGAGTAAACTTATTTTCGAGCAGAAAGAGCATATTACCGACCAGAATGCGCAACTGCAAAAGTCTGTGAATACGCAGAACAAGCTATTCAGCATTATTGCCCACGACCTGCGCAGCCCCCTGGTATCGGTTTCCAACTTTGTGCAGCTCATTCATTTTTACCTCAACGCCGATAATTACGACGGTATTAAGAAGCTGGCCAAGGATCTGGATCGCAAAAACGAACAGGTACTCGAGCTAACCGACAACCTGCTCCATTGGGCACAAAGCCAGTCGGGTGAAATGACTCCCCTGTTGCAACGAATTAACCTGAACGAGGTTTTAGATGAATGCTACGAGTTGTATCTCCCCGTTGCCGGAAGAAAAGGAGTGACACTGGAGCTAACTGATGCTGCCGATTGCCTGCTGTGGTCCGACCGCGACATGGTACGCACCATCTGCCGCAACCTGCTAAACAATGCGCTGAAGTTTACCCCCAAAAACGGAAAAGTAAGCATCAACTATGCCTGTAACGGAACCAAAGCCCGCATTTCGGTCAGCGACACAGGCCTCGGCATCAGCCCCGAAAAGCAGAAGCGACTGTTCAGCCTCAACAAAGAAGATGTGCGCTACGGTACCGATGGTGAAAAAAGCAGCGGGCTGGGCTTGTCGGTCTGCAAAGAATTCTGTGAGATCCTGCATGGCACGATTGAAGTAAACAGCACCGAAGGCCTTGGTTCTACCTTCAGCTTTACGCTGCCCATGTATTCAGATGAACTGAAGAAACTGACCGCAGCAAAAGTGCAACAAACTGTCAGCTAATCCGGAACCAAACCAACAGCGCACCCCTCCAATGCATTGCCGCCTCGTGTACACGAGTTGCCGTATGATGTAGATGACTTGCCGCCT
>NZ_JBZQJF010000045.1:0-4161 GCF_059905295.1 Mangrovibacterium sp. | reverse complement strand
TGGGGTTTCAAACGAAACCGACTTGCCTTTGCGAACCGAACTTGTTTTGGATATTCTGGAAAAAAACAGTGGAAACGTTGTTTTCTCAAGTAAGCTTCCTTTGAGCCTCGATAGCGTGGAAAACATGTTCCGGCACAAGAACTTCACACTGTCTGTAAGTAACCTGCATGTGAAAGATGATCGCGACAACACATATGGCTGGGATCAGAATGTCGGACCTGATAACAGAACCGGAGAGCCTGCTAATTATCCCGACAGCGAAACGAACGGGAAGAATTTCATATTCCTCCATGGCTACAATGTTGACGGTCAGAGCGCTCGGGGTTGGCAGTCGGAGATGTTCAAGCGGATGTATTGGGCGGGCTCGAAAGCGAAATTCTGGGGCGTGTCGTGGTATGGCTGGCACACGAAAGTTGGGCCGGCTACACTAAACTACCACATTAATGTTATGCATGCCCTTGATACAGCAGACTTGTTGCAGCAATTCATCCAGGCTAATGTTAAGGGAGAGATCTCAATCGCAGCGCACAGCCTCGGAAATATGGTGGCTTCAAAGCTGCTGAGTGATAAGCGCAATGTCTGGGATGTCAACAATGCCTCACCCGATGCTAACGTTGCCAAAATCAAGAATTATTTTATGATAGATGCCGCTGTTGCAAAGGAGGCCTATGACGGTGGGGAGCCGGTTGGCGGAAAACTGATAGATAACCATTCACCTAAAAATATGGACAATCGCTTGTGGGAAGGTTACCAAGCCCGGCTCTGGACGTCCGAATGGTACAACCTGTTTACAGACGGGCGCAGCAAATTGACATGGCGTAACCGTTTCGGCAATAGACCTAATGTTAATTACTACAATTTCTATTCAGACGGCGAAGAGGTATTGGCTACGCATCCTTATGATAAAATGCCGAGTATTTTGGAATTTGGTTTTGGCGCTCCTGGTTTCCTTAAAATTTTTCTTTCCGATGACTTAGGCCTCTTTGAGCAGACAGGCAGATATGCTTGGGCTTTACAGGAAAAATTAAAGGGCGCAATGCTTACAAATATCGCTTTGGGTAGCAGGCATGGTGGCTGGGGCTTTAACTTGAACCCATTAGACGGATATGTAGAGCCTAATGTCAATGGTGATTACAATCCGTGGTCGGCGGATAAGGCGAACCAACTGACAGATGAGCAGATAAAGGAAAATCCCTTTTTTGATACGAATGGTATGTTCGACAGCGTTCTCGGTGAAGGCGGCGATTACAACGCGGTAATTAACAGGAACCGGCTGCTGGCAGAAGAGATACCGGCGAGGACGCTGCCTGCTGGGGCGAATTATATTTTCAGTTTTGAAGATTTTAATTTTAACATGCAGACGCCTGAATTCCAGAACGGCTGGCCGAGTGAGAGGTTGGCTATTGGTGATTCTAACTGGTACCACAGTGATGTGAGAGAAGTCTCTTATTTGTATATTTATAAATTATTTAATCAATTTGTAGAGATTGGAGCATTGGACAAATGAAAATAAAAATTTTGCTTATAGTATTGTTAATTAATCTATTACCAAGTGTAGAAGCTTTTGCATTCACATTGCCGACAGGGAAAATTACTGTAAAAATTACAGATAAAAGTGATAACCCTATAGAAGGAATGCCAGTACTTGTCGGCTTTCCTGTTCCTGCTAAAGCGCATAGAGGTATTTCGGGGGTTGCAGTAAAGGGGTTCAGTGATGCAAATGGGTTTTTTGTAGCAGAGCATGAATCTATGGATTACGTAAATTATGTTGTAGAGAAACAAGGTTATTATAAAAGCAGTGGTCGGTTCAATTTCGGAAGATCAAAGTCAGGCAAATGGCAGCCTTGGAATCCTACGGTTGAACTGGTCGTACGGAAGATTGAAAATCCGGTGCCGATGTATGCTAGAAATACTAAACAGTCAAAAATAGAAATACCTGAATCAGGTAAAGAGATTGGCTTTGACTTGATTGCATATGATTGGGTTTCTCCGTACGGTAAAGGTAAAATAGCCGATTTTATTTTCAAATTGGAAAAACAATATGTGGATGACAGGAATTTTTCCAGCAAGCTCATAATTACGTTTACTAACAAATTCGATGGGATTCAGGTGATAAAAGAGAACCTTAAATATGGCAGTGAATTCAAATTGCCCAGGTTTGCGCCTGAAGATGGTTATCAAAAAGAATTGATTAAATTTTATAAGAGAAGACCGGGCAAATTTTTCGAGGATAATTTTGAAGAAGATAATAACTATATTTTTAGAATTCGATCAGAGGTTGAAGATGGCAAACTGGTAAGAGCAATGTATGGAAAGATACAAGGTGACATTAAGCAAGCTTTGCTTAGATCAAAAACAGCAAGGATTACTTTCAAATACTATCTTAACCCCGACTATACGAGGAATCTTGAATTTGATCCGAAGCAGAATCTTTTCAGGGACCTGCCGGATCGGGAGCGGGTGGATTTAAATTAACCGGGCGGAGAGAGAGAAGAGAGATAGGGACAAGGGGCAAGTAGCAAGGGACGAGGGGGATGGATGAGGAATGAAACTAAAGACGTTATTAATTGTGTTTGTTATTGGTTTTCTTTTCAACTCCAGCGCGTATAGCTACCCGACCGCCAGAATAACCATTAGAGTAGTGGACGAAAGCGGCAAGCCCATGGAAGGAATCCAAGTGGAAGCTACCTTCCGACATGGAAGGGATAAGTATGTTTCTGAAAAAGGACTTACCGGCCTGGATGGAAAGTTTACAGCCACATCAGAAAACCTGATTGATTTTGTTTATTTTGGAATAGATAAAGCGGGATATTATCCAAGTACGGGTGAATATCGTTTTAGAATGCCAAAAGGGGGGCTTGGAGCAGACCGCTGGCTTCCCTGGAACCCTGAAGTAACACTTGTGATGCGGAAGATCGAAAATCCTGTGCCAATGTATGCGAGGAGGATCAACGTTGATATTCCGGAACAAGGGAAGGAGATTGGATTTGATCTGATGGAAGCTGACTGGGTATCGCCTTACGGGAAGGGGAAACACTCGGATTTTATATTTAAACTGGGTGGTTTTTTTAAATCACTGGATGAACACGAACAAACTTTAACCATTACCTTTCCACATAAGTTTGACGGTATTCAGCTTATCAAGGAAGATTTGAGATATGGAAGCAGTTTTAAACTGCCACGTTTTGCACCGGAAAAGGGGTATCAGAAAAAGATGGTAAAGTTTGTCAAAAGTGTGCCCGGCAAGCCTTATGAACGGGACTATAAAGAGGATAACAACTATATTTTCCGGGTGCGCTCAGAAGAAGAGGATGGGAAGCTCAAACGTGCTATGTACGGAAAGATTCAGAAAGATATCTCATTTGGTAAAAGAACCATTATCTTCACCTATTATCTCAACCCCGACTACACGCGAAACCTGGAATTCGATCCGAATAGGAATATTTTCAAAGATTTGCCGGATCGGGAGCGTGTGGGGCTTAATTGAGGGGAATGAAGAGAAAGGGGCAGTAGCAAGTAGAAAGGGACGAGCGAAATGAGTTAGTAGCTAAAGGAGCGCTTGATCAATGATGAAAAAACTGATTTTGAAACTGAATATTTTTCTGTTAGTTGGATTGATTCTTCAAACGCAATTTGTTTATGAAACCCTTGCGATGTCGGTCGGCAAAATTACCGTTAAAGCTGTAAGTGAATCGGGCGAACCCATTGAAGGAGTTTCGGTCGGGCTTGGTTTCTTTGTCGGCGGCAGTGAGAAAGTAAAAGATATTAGTGGTTTCACTAATGCTGCCGGTCTCTTTACTGCAAGTTCTGAGCTTCAGTTTCAGGTTGGTGGAAGACTGAAAAAAGATGGCTACTATGAAAGCTATCTGGACTACACCTTTAAAAGGCCGATTAATGGCAAGTTTCAACCCTGGAATCCGACAGTTGAGATCGAGATGCGAAAGATCGAAAAACCCGTGCCGATGTATGCGAGGGATATGAAAAAATCCGGTTCCGTTAAAATCCCTGTTCTCGGCAAGGAAGTTGGTTTTGACCTGATGGAATTCGATTGGGTGGCGCCTTACGGGAAAGGGAAATACACGGATTTTATATTTAAAATGGATAGTGTGGTTAAATCATGGCTTGAGTTTGAAGGTACCTTAACGCTCACATTTCCTAATA
>NZ_JBZQJF010000044.1:0-22950 GCF_059905295.1 Mangrovibacterium sp. | reverse complement strand
TTTCTCATCCATCAAAAATTTATGATCGGATAAGAGAACATGTGCCCGGAGATTTTTTTTCATCAATATGAAGCGATTATTGATGGAATTGTGGCGCATAATTATGCAGTGGTTGAGGGGCTTTTCGAGCCTCAGGTGTTAACCGGACTGAAGCAGGAATTACTCCGGCTGCTGGACGACGACGAGTTTAAACGCGCCGGCATCGGCAATCAATTCAATTTAACCCGGGAGAAGACGATCCGGTCGGATAAAATCCATTGGATCGATAATGCTTCGGAGCAGGAGGCCGAGCATGCTTTTATTGTCCGCATTGCCGGTTTTCAGCAATTACCTGAACCGGACTTGCTACACCGGCATTCACGATTGGGAGTTTCATTATGCCTGTTTCGAAAAAGGAAACTTTTATAAACGGCATCTCGACCAGTTTAAGAACGACGAAAGCCGCAAGTTCTCGGTGGTTACCTACCTGAACGAAGACTGGACCGAAGCCGATGGCGGAAGCCTGGTTTTGTACCTTCCGGCCGGCGACCTGCACATTCAGCCCAAATGGGGAACAACTGTGATCTTTAAGAGCGAGCTGATTGAACACGAGGTGCTCCCAGCTAACCGGAACCGCGACAGCATAACCGGCTGGCTTAAGTAGGGAAGCTTAGCTCTTCGACCAGGGCAAGGCCTTGTTCCCATTCGCCAAAACCTGCATCGGCGTTTATATGTCCGGCCTGGTTGATTACAACCAGGTGGCTGCCCCATTGTGCTGCTAAAAATTCGGATTGTTCTTTCTTACACCAGGGATCGTTATCGCTGGCGACCAAAATGGTCGGAAACGGAAGCTTTTCCAATGGTGTAGGGGTGAAGCTGCCAAAACCATGATCCTGGTTTTCGAGATCGGGCGGAGCCACCAGTAGGGCTGCTTTCACTTTTTTGTGAAAGTGTTTCGCCCACTGCACGGTGGTAATGCAGCCCAGGCTGTGGGCAATCAAAATAATTTCGGGGTCCTTGCAGGCCGCTATTTTAGCCTCTACATTTTTCACCCAGCTATCGCAGTCCGGTTCATCCCAGTTGGCCTGTTCAATCCGTTCGCAGTTGGGCAGTGTTTGCTCAAAATGGCTTTGCCAGTGTTCTGCGGACGAACCGCCATAACCGGGGAGTGTGAAATAGTACATTTGTCGTTTTCCGTTTTTTTTGTTGATCTATCTGTAAAGGCCCAGGTATACCGATTTGTTCACAGGGAATGGTTTTTTGATCCAGGCTTTAACATTTGTTGAATGCCTCCCCTGTGCGCGGGTGGCCTCGTTAACATTTATTCATGGCTTCCCCAAGTGTTGGTGGAGGCAAGAATATTTGTTCAAAGCTTCCCAGAGCCTCAGATGGAGGCATGAACATTTGTTAATGCGCTCCCTGGCGACAGGTGGACTCATGAACATTTATTCACGGCTTCCCCAATGATTGGTGGGCTCACCAAGATTTGTTCACGGCATCAAATGTAAAGAATTAGGGTTATGACCAGCCGTTATGTGGTAATTCAACGAGCTGTCAGCACAAAATTAACCCCCGCAAGCCTTGGCCAGCGAGGGTTACCCTTTTCTCTTTTGTGTAATTCAATTCAGCGACAATTAGTCTACAACCAGGTTTACGGTCAGGTTGAAGTCGTCGTAAATTACTTTGTCACCCAAGCCTTCGAAGAATGATGAAGAACCATAGCGTACGTCGTATTTTGAACGGTCAACAATAAGCTCAGCCTTATATGTTTTACCTTCTTTTGTTACGTCGAAAGTGATTGGGTTGGTTTTTCCTTTAATTGTCAAATCACCGGTTACCGTTGCTTTATTCCCCTTGAAGGCTGCTTCTTTGGTGATGACCAATTTAGCTTCGGGGTAGCTTGCTACGCCAAAGAAATCGTCTGACTTCAGGTGACCGATTAATTTTGCATTCCATGCTTCATCTGTCAGGTCGGTATCTTTAATGGTATTCATATCCACAACAAAGTTACCACCGGCAATGGCGTTACCATCTAATTTCAACTCGCCGCTTTTCAGGGCAATAGTACCTGTATGTTCGCCGGTAACTTTTTTACCTAACCAGGTGATTGAACTTTTCGACGCGTCAACTTTTACAGTTTGCGCCTGAACTCCTAAGCCCACAGTAAGGGCAATTGCTGCTAAAATTACTTTAACTGTTTTCATGTTTTGTTCTGTTTTTGTTTGTTATTTCCTTCTAATTTTTGCTATTCTGTTTTTTGTTTGGGGTAAAGTGGTTTTTAACCGCTTTAATAATCGGCGGATAAAACCCACCGCCCCCGAAAAAAATCTGTTAATCGGTCCAACTCATGGGGACTTCCATCAACAGTAGTTGTGTGTCTTTTTCAGCTTTAAACTGTACTGATTGAGTTTCCCACAGTCCTAGTCCGTCGCGGTCGGCCAGTTGGTTTCCTTCAATTTCAACTTTCCCTTTCAGTACGAAAACATACAGACCCGAATTTTCATCATGAAGCTGGTAGCTTGTTTCCGTTGCCTGTGTGAAATTTCCCAGGTTGAACCAGGCTTGCTGATGAACCCAAACCCCATCGTCATCGGCGCTGGGAGATAAAATTTGAAAGAACTCGTTTTCTTTTTCCAGATCCCGGATCGAAATCTGATCGTAACGCGGCGTAACATTTTTCTTGTTGGGGAAGACCCATATCTGAAGAAATTTCGTCGGTTCGTCTTTCTTCTTGTTGTATTCGGAATGAAATACTCCTGTTCCGGCGCTCATCACCTGTACTTCGCCGGCCTGGATGACAGCTTTATTGTTCATGCTGTCTTTATGCTCCAGCGCTCCCGAAATAGGAATGGAAACAATCTCCATATTATCGTGCGGATGTGTTCCAAATCCGGTTCCTGCGGCAATGGTGTCGTCATTCAACACGCGTAGTGCACCAAAATGAACCCGGTCGGGATTGTAATAATTGGCAAAGCTGAAAGTGTGGTACGAGTTTAACCAACCGTGATTGGCATGTCCCCGAGTGTTTGCTTTGTGAATAATTGTTTTCATGACTTTGACCTTTCTTTGTTTTCTGTTTTTGTTATCAATTCGCCTTTGGGCTTTGTTTTAAATTGATAATACAAAGATAGAGGACTCCAAAGTCTTTTACTTTATAAAAATCAGGACAGGGATTACAAAAAACCGAACTAGGAGGGAAAAGGCAAAAGTTAAAAGGCAAAAGATGGAAGTCAAAAGTAAAAAGGGCAAAGAGGCTACTGGAAACTGCTTTCAACCTTGCCGGGCAGTGTTGCGGAAGTCAATTGGGGAGCTGTTGGTATACCGTTTAAAGAAGCTGCTGAAGTGTGATGGTTCCTCGAATCCCAACTGGAAGGCCAGCTCTTTGTTGGTGGTTTCGGTAAATAAAAGCACGCGTTTGGCTTCAATTAGAATACGGTCGAGGATAAATTCCTTGGCTGATTTCCCGGTTAAGGTTTTCACCGACTTATTGAGGTAGTCGCTGGTTACCGCCAGCATATCGGCATAATCGTTCACCTTATGTAACTCGTGATAATGACGCTCAATGAGTTCTTTAAAATGACGCACCAACTGGTTTCCTGCTTCTATAGTCTGCGGATCTCTCTCTTTTTGTAAGGTGCAATGGTTGTTGCTTTGTACCAGCATCAACTTCAGTAAAGCACCCAGCGCATCATCTTTCATGCTCGAATCCATTTGGCTGTATTGCTGAATTTGACGGATGATGTCTTTGTAATTTTGGAAGTTCGCTTCGGAAACCGGTAAGGGAGGTGTTTCGCCGTGTTTGTTGAACAGGTACACATCGTTGATCATGCGGTCGGGGATGCTGTGTTGTACCAAAAACAGTTGGGTAAAGTTAATGATCCAACCTTCGGGGCGCTCACTGCTCATAAACTGATGCACCTGCCCGGGATAGATGAAAAACAGACAATGATCGAACAAATCGTACGACTTGAAGTCGATAATATGCACACCTTTGGCCTTTTCAATTAAAAGAATGGTGAAATAATCGTGACGATGTGGTTTGTCGGGCTCGCCGCCAAATTTATCATACAATGTTCCCATATCCTTCAAAATGAAATTGGTCTCAGCTCCTTGCTGATCCAGTAAGCCATATGTTTTTATTTCGTTGTGCATTGCCGCTAAAATAGTCATTCATGTGCATTAAACAACAAGAAAAACCCGGGCTTTGTTGTTCAACTTAGCTTGAATTGCATCCAAAGGATAGATCTGTTTTCGGAGAGTCACCAACCGGATTGGAAGTTGGTATAGCATTGTCGTGGTTATCAGAAGTTGTGTTTTCTTAAAGCTCTTTTTCAGGAGGCAGGGAGCGCTTCGAGTGGAGATTTGTAAAATATGGGAGGCTCGTTTTATCCCAGGGCGATGCCCCCGGCTGTTGCTATCAGTCCGTTGGACTGGATTAGTCCAAGGGTCTATTGCTTATAGCCCCGGCTAACAACCGGGGTAAAGTTGTCGTGTTTTGATTTTAGGCGCACCGGGAATGTTGTTGGTGGTAGTTATTTTGCATGCGCCGCATGGAATGGCTGATTTTTTTGCGCGATTCTTCTTTTTGTCCTTGAGCCGGACTCGCTGTTCCTTTTGATGAAGAGGATTGGTCCATCCGGCCTGAGGATAAAAAATGGCCGATCCCCAAGGAGACCGACCATTTTCAATATTTGATTGAGAATTGATTACTTGATGTAATTTTCCAGGATGTGTTGTTTTTTCATCTCGTTAATCACCATTTGGGCTACTTCGTGTGCACCTTTCACGTTGAGGTGAGTATTATCCGAAACTCCTTTCGGGTAATTTTCGTTTACACCCGGTTCAAGCCAGTTGTACAGTTGTTTCGAATCGTCCGGGCCCAACTCTGTAACACGGAACTCGGTCAACCGTTGCAAGTCGATGAACGGAACATCCATCGCATCAGCAACTAAACGGGTTACCAAGGGATAATCGCCGTGTGTGTCGATCAGGCAGCCATACTCGTTAAAGTTGCGGCGTACGATTGACGACAACAGAATAGGAATGGCACCTTTTTCACGTGTTTCAGTTACATAGCGCTCCAGGTTGGCACGGTAAGTAGTAAACGGATTGGTGTAACGGTCCGGGCTTTTAAACTTCTGATCGTTGTGTCCAAACTGAATAAACACATAATCGCCAGGTTGCAGCTGGTCGTAAACTTTCTGCCAGCGACCTTCACCGATAAAGCTCTTCGAACTGCGTCCGTTCATGGCATGGTTGTCAACCGTTACTTTGTCGTTGAAAAATTCATTGAACACCATTCCCCAGCCGGTTTCCGGTCGGCGATTAGCTTCTTTGTTGGCCATGGTTGAATCGCCAATCATGAAGATTTTAACGTTCTTTTCCTCTTTTTGATCTTTGCTCTGCTCACTGCTTTGGCATGCTCCGAGAAGTAGCGTAATTGCAGCAAGTACGAATACTCTTGCTTTCATATTTATTTAGAATTCTTGTGTCGTGTTCCAAATTTGGTTGATTATTTTTCAGCAACCAAATTTTAAAATTCGGGTTTGAATTAATTCCTCGTTCCGCGTGTACTATTCCACCCGAAACCAATCGATGTCAGCATAGCCACAGTCGTTGGTACGAACAGGGCTGGTTGCAAACAAGCCGATTTTAGCACCAATCCAGCGACCTGCGCGAGGCTTGAACTCCGGTCCAAAATCTTTGAATTTTTTGCCGTTCAAACTATAGCTGAACTGCGCTTTGGCATCATGCTCGGGTGATTTCGGAACGTGTTTGACAGTCAGACGGAAATAGATTTCCTGCTGGTCGATATTGGTTGATTTATTGATGACTTCCTTGCCGCCGGTGCGGGCATCTTTACAGGAGCTTTGAATCAATTGTAGTTTTCCATCAACCTGTTGCAGTCCGATGTAAGCATAGTCTTCGCCCATTAACAACAATCCGGTACGGTCACCCTCTTCGTGGTTGCTGAATGTTAATTTGGTTGTTGCCGTGAAGTCAGGAGCAGGGAATTTTTGCAGGAACAGGTTGGGTAGTTGCCACAAGCTTACATAGTCTTCGGGTTGTTGAATACAGTTCAATCGTAAATACCCCAGGTTTGCTGACATGTATCCGAAGTATACCGATGGGTTTGCATGCCATTGCCATTGCAGTCCCCACTCGTGACTGTTAAACTCGTCGGTGGTAAGCAGTGGCGTGGCAGGGTAGTCTTTGCCAACGTTTGGTTTTGTCCATTCCTCTACAGGCTCGCCAACGCCATCCTTATTGCTGTCGACGCCTGGAATAGGCCAGCCATCAACCCAGCTTACCGGCTCTAAAAGCACAACGCGTCCGTATGCCCAGCGATCCTGGAAGTGGTAAAACCAGCTGTCGCCGTTTTCCTGGATCACCAAAGCTCCCTGGTGAGGGCCGTTGAACTTGCTGTCTCCCTGTTGAAGCACCTTTTTCATTTCGTAGGGGCCCCAAATATTTTTAGAACGAGCAGCCAGCTGCCATCCCGGTTTTACACCCCCTGCCGGGAACATAATGTAGTAGTAATCGCCGTGTTGGTAAAATTTCGTGCCCTCGCAAGTGGTATTGCCATTGTGACCATCAAATACCAATACGCTGTTGCCAATTGTCTTTGTACCGTCGGGAGTCATCTCTGTCATCAGGATAACTGTTTTTACCCCGGCACGGCTTCCAGCAAATGCGTACGACAGATATGCTTTACCGTCTTTGGTCCAAATGGGGCAGGAGTCAATCAGTCCTTTTCCCTCTTTTACCAGTACCGGTTCAGTCCAGGGGCCTTTCGGATCTTTGGCCTTTACCATGTAAATACCAAAATCGGGATCTCCCCAGTAGATGTATAATTCCCCATCGTGGTAACGAATAGAAGGAGCCCAAACTCCATTACCATGCTGAGGTGTACTAAAATGGTCGATTGGATATACTTTCGGCAGTGCATAGCTGATCAGCTCCCAGTTTACCATATCTTTTGAGTGAAGAATAGGTAGGCCCGGTGAACAGTTAAAGCTCGATGCAGTCATGTAATAGTCATCTCCCACGCGACAAACATCCGGGTCGGAATAGTCGGCAAACAGGATTGGGTTTTTATATTTTCCGTTACCCAAATCGGCATTCCACGGCTGTGCATTCAGGTGAAGGGCAATGATCGCGAAGGTAAAAATTGAAAGTAGTCTCTTTAAGTTCATTGTTTCTGGTTTTGTTGAAAGATATGATTTAAAAAATTAAGTATGTAGTCGTGTGTTTGATCGAACCAGGGATGTAACAACCAAAATGCGTGTGGTGTATTTTCGAATCCGTGCTGTTCGTGGTAAATTTTGTATTGGTCCATCACTTTAAAAAGCTCATCCCGGCCTGCATGAAAACGCGGGAAGGAACTGTTGATATAAAGTGCAGGAGGGCAATTTTTTCCGATATATTGAATGGGAGAAGCTTCAACCCATTTATCAGGACATTCTTTGTAAGTGCAGCCAAAGAACATGGCTCCGGCCGAAAGTTTCTTGGGATCTTTGTCTTTTGCACTTTCACTCGGCGTGGTAAAATCAATTACTCCGTCGACGTTGATTAAGGCTTGCACGTTGGTCGAAATATTCGGGTATGTGGTGTGCGGATCGTCGAATTTCGAGATGTTTCCGGTAAATGCCATTAGGCTGGCCATTGTTGCTCCGGAAGAGGCTCCTAAAACAGCAATTCGTGTTGTATCAATTCCGTAAATGTCGGCGTTATGCTTCAAAAAGCGGATGGCTTCTTTCAGGTCCTGAGGAGCAGCCGGGTACAGGGCTTCAATCGACAGGCGTTGTTCGACTGAGGCGGTAACATAGCCATCAATTGCCAATGCTTGTGCCAGCGGTACCAGGTTGGCTTTATCGCCCGAGCGCCATCCTCCACCATGAATCATCATGACCAGTGGCCGTTTTCCCCCGGGATTATTATTCGGAATAAAGATATCCATATGCAGCAAGCGGTTCTCACGAACCCGGTAAACCTGGTCGCGCAGACTTAGGAATTTATCGCTTTTAATTTCTTTTACCGGACTAACATTGGGATGATCTTTTTTGATTTTTTGCCAGGATGACCAAATTGTGTAAGAGGTGTCGCGTGGAAACTCGTTTTGGCTACTCGCTGCCAGCGGTAGTAGTATGGTCAGGAAAAGTAGAATGCTTAGGTATCTCATAAAATTTGTTTTATCGTCTTTAATAATCGTAATCGCTACTGGCATTTTCCTGTAACTTAACCGGGTCCCAGGTAACTTGCTCACCATTAACCAGTAGATTATTTAGAGCTATATTGTCAGCATGCTCGATATGAACGCCGCGACCGGCACTATCGACTTTAAAGTCGGTAATCACAAAATCGTGAACGCTCTTCAGCTTGTGCCCTTTGATGTAGATGGCATAGTTGGTTGCTTTTTTACAGCTTACTTTGTTGAGGTAAACTGAATGAATATTGGTCGGGAACTCCGTACCTTCGTTATGGTAGTTCGAAGTTACCATAAAGCAATCCAATACATTGCCAAACTTGACATTATTTACATAGATATTGGAAATTTCGCCACCCCGATCCGGGTTTGATTTCAGGTAGATGCCGCGTTTCAGGTAGCCGGCATAGTCACAGTCTTCAACGAACACATTGCGAACACCCGATGACATCTCACTGCCGATCACTACAGCATGTAAGCCTTTGAAGTGGCAGTTGCGGATGATGATATTTTCACTGGGATGATTCATTGCTCGTCCTTCGTCATCGCGACCTGCTTTCACAGCTACGTTATCATCATTATTGTTGAAGGTAATATCCTCAATCAGGATGTCGCGTGAATATTCCGGGTCGACACCGTCATTATTTTTATTTTGGGCATCATAGCGGAGTCCGCGTAAGGTTACATTTTCGCATCGCAACGGATGGATGCACCAAAATGGTGAGTCTTCAATTTTTACACCTTCAACTAAAATATTTTTACAGTCGAAAAACTGAATCAGCTGAGGCCGCAGGTAATGTCCCTCACCAAAGATCCGTTCTTCAATTGGGGTGTTCTTGTGGTTCATGTCGCGGGTCAACTGTTGATCAGGCTTTTGTTGCCCATGCCATGCCGCAAATGTTTTGGAGCCTTCACCGTCGATTGTCCCTTGTCCGGTGATGGCAATATTTTCTTTTTCGCAGGCGTAAATAAGCGGACTGTAATTGTAGAGGAGAGTACCTTCCCAGCTGGTTTTTACCACCGGAAGATAGGATTTAGGATTTGAACTGAAGCGAATCGTTGCTCCGGCTGCAATATGAAGGTTCAGGTTACTTTCAAAGTGAATTGGCCCATCGACAAACCAGACGCCTGCAGGGATGAGAACGGTTCCGCCTCCTGCCTGTACGCATGCCTGAATTGCTTTGTCTATGGCCGGTTTGCAGTCTGTCAATGAATCACCGGTTGCTCCAAAGTCCGTAATTCGGAAGGTGTCCTTCTTAAATTCAGGAGCTTTAATCCGGCTCAGAATATTCTCTTTACTATCAAGCCTGGCTTCTGGCTTTGGTTGACAAGCATAAAACGCAATAACAAAAAGAAATACGAAGGAGATTAGTTTAGTTTTCATTGGAACAGGTTTTAAAAAAGAAGTATTGGCACATCATTCACCACAAATCTTTCCTTCGTTGTGCCAATACTATCTTGCATCTAAGTTATTTAATCAGTCCTGCATTCAGTAACCCTAATTACTGTTATAAGAAACTTTTCATTTTGTCAATTGAATTCATTTTCGAGGCATCCAATTTGTTTCTGTCGGTCGAAATTTATTCGTCTTCAATCTTTTTACCATTGATGATGACATTGTCAAAATGGAGATTTTTCACATCACTGATCTTGCTGATTTTCTCCACATTGTCGAACTCACAGTCGCTGATATAAATGTTTTCAATGGAATTTTCGCCTTCAATACCCTCGAAACGCAAACCATATTTTGCCGGAGTTTTTCCGGTCATGTCGGCTTTTACGTTCGAAATGTACACATTGCGTACCATTGGCGGATATTTCCCGTGACCTTCACTTTGGGTGTCGTAGATGCAGTTAATACGGATAACAGCATCTTTCACCTGGCCAACAGTAATGTTTCGTATATAAACGCCATCGGTTACTCCACCTCGTTGGGCATTGGTTTTCAAACGGATTGCACGATCCAGATCAGGGCTGCTCATTACACAGTTTTCTGCAAAAATGTTACGTACACCGCCTGAAATCTCCGATCCGACAACCACGCCGCCATGTCCTTCAAGCATTTTACAGTTACGAATCAACATGTTTTCAGTTGGGATGTTGGGTTTACGACCATCCGAGTTACGGCCTGATTTGATGGCAATACAGTCGTCACCAGTGCTGAAGGTACAATTTTCAACTAAGACGTTTTTGCATGATTCGGGGTCGAAGCCGTCTGAGTTTGGTCCAAGACTTTTAATATGAACGCCACGGAAGATAATGTCTTTTGATAATACCGGATGAGTAACCCAAAATGGAGAATTGGTGATTGTTATATCTTCAATTTTAACTGATGTACAGTAGATGAAGCTGATAAATTGAGGACGAAGGTAGTAACCATCTCCGGCCTGACGCTCGAATAAAGGAGCTTCTTCGCTTTCCCACTTGTCCAATGCCGGGCGACCACGGCCTTCATCCAGCTGGCTGGGCATGCCTTTTTTCCATCCGTAATGGCCGGATCCTTTCCAGGTCCACCAGTTATCACTGCTGCCTTGTCCGTCAATTGTACCTTTGCCGGTAATGGCAAAGTTGTTTTGGCCGTTTGCATAAATTAGCGGGGAGTAGTTGAAAACGTCGTTCCCTTCCCAGCGGGTTTGCACTAGGGGAAGATAATCTTTGGGATTAGTTGAAAACTTTAAGGTCGCACCTTCTGAGATGTGCAGGTTGACGTTGTTTTTTAAGTGAACAGCACCGGTCAGGAAAGTTCCTTTGGGCACCAACACTGTTCCACCACCAGCTTCGGTACAAGCAACAATCGCATTGTCAATCGCTTTGGTGTTTAATGTTGTGCCATCGGCTTTTGCACCAAAATCGACTATATTAAATGTTTTATCCGGGAAAACCGGTTCTTTGATGTTGTTTACGATTTCGTAAATCTCGGACCATTTCTTCTCGTCCTGAATAGCCTTTGCTGACCAGCTGAATGTGGTAAGCAGTGCAAATACGATGATTACTTTTATTGATCTCATAGATGTGAAAGATATCTATTAATAATAGTTTCTGAATTTAGATATTCGTTGAAAATTCAATCGATTGCAAACTTAATTCATCCGGTTCTTTTTTATTGGCTATAAATTGACTGTTATAGGGGGGTGAATTGATTATCCACTTGTTCTAACGCTTTGTAGCAGCGAGTTCTGAAAAGAATGGGGGCTGATATTTTGATTCCGATATTATTTTGCAGGCGCTATGTTTTTTGCCAAATTTGGGGCTATCTAAAACTGATACGTGTGAAGCATTTGAAAACACTTCTTCTGGGACTTTTTTTACTTGGCATCCACAGTGCACTTTGGGCTGTCGAAGTGGAACGTTTCGAAGTGTTGAATACGAATGACGGACTTTCACAAAATTCGGTTCAAAGCATTTTCTGTGATAGCCGTGGTTATATGTGGTTTGGTACAATGGATGGGCTGAATCGCTACGATGGCTATGAATTCAAAGTTTACAAGACTCAATACAATAATCCCTATTCGCTGACCAATAACCGGATTATCTCGATTTGGGAAGATAAGCGCGGATTTATTTGGTTGGCATCGCATGACGGACATTATCATTACCTGGATCTGAGAACTGAGCGTTTTTATTCGTTTCCACCGACTACTGAACCGGGAAATCCGCGGAATACGAGGGTAAGCTCTTTTCTGGAACTGAATAATGAAATTTGGCTGGGAACAAATAATGCGGGGATCTACCGACTGCAGGCGCCCACTACGGAAGATGGAATCTATCAATTTTCGGAAATTCGCACCGAAAAAGGAACAAAAGCTTCCGATCCGGCGATCAATTTTATTATTGCCGATAAGGATTCCGGGGTTTGGGTTGGTACAGCTACAGGGCTAAAGTATTTTGATCCGCAAGCACGAAAGACTAAGCAAGAAAAGGCAAGTCGGATTTTTTCGGAAGGACTAAGTTTCACCTGTGGGGTAGCTGACGGGCCCTATCTTTACTTTGGTACACGCCTGAACGGCCTGTTGCGGATGGATTTGCAACAGATGAAACTGGAGAAACTTCCGGTTAAAGGCTTAAACGATGTTGTGAGTTTGGTTAAGCTGAGAAGCGATGGAAAGTTGCTGGTTGGAACTGAGTCAAGTGGTTTGTTTATTTGTAATACCGACGGACAACAGGTGCAACAGTTTATGGATAACCAAACGATTGTTGATGTTTACGAAGATTCGCACAAA
This sequence comes from Mangrovibacterium sp., assembly GCF_059905295.1. Lineage (NCBI taxonomy): Bacteria > Pseudomonadati > Bacteroidota > Bacteroidia > Marinilabiliales > Prolixibacteraceae > Mangrovibacterium > Mangrovibacterium sp. Next base: position 10,545 of record NZ_JBZQJF010000044.1, on the reverse strand, counting down.
GCACTTTGGGTAACAACTGATGATTTTGGAATAACCCGTATCGATAAGGAATTAGAAAAGGCTGTTTTCTATCAGCTAGTTCCCAAAGAAATTCAGTCCCTGGTTGATTTGCAACGACAATTTTTGTTTGAAGATCGTGATGGGAATTTGTGGGTTGCAACGCATGGTGGGGGCTTGGGCCTTTTTGACGAAAAAAAACAGGAGTTTCACTTTTATCGGAATGATCCAAATGATCCCAATTCGTTGAGCTCGGATATTGCTTATTGTGTTGCACAGGATAAATCGGGACTTCTATGGATTGGAGCAGGGCAATTTAATGGTGGAATTAACAAGTTGGTACCGGCCAACCCGATGTTCCGCCAGCTAAAAGTTGAAAAGAAGGTGGAGAGCCTGAGCGATAATGTCATCCGCGCGATTTCACAAGATAACCGTCAAAATATTTGGTTGGCAACCAAGTCGGGGCGGCTGTATGTTTACGACCCCCAGTTTAACTTGATTCATAAATACGATGGTATACCAACAGCCCAAGGTCGATTAGGTCGGTTTAATGTTTACTCGATTTTGCAGGATAAGCTAGGCTATATCTGGTTGGGATCGAAGGGAGGTGGCCTCGCACGAAGCAAGCATCCTTTGCAAAGCTATCGGAACTACGCCGATCTTTCTTTTCAAATTTACCGCCATAAGGACGGGGATTCCCAATCGCTGGCCAACGACAATGTTTACTGTATTACTGAAGATCACAAAGGGCGTATACTGGTTGGCACTTATGGTTCCGGGATCGATGTCATAGATAATCCGACTGCCGATCGTCTTCATTTTCGAAATATCTCAACGGCAAACAGTAATCTGTCCAGCAACGAGGTTCGCTATGTTCTGGTTGACTTAGGCGGGACGGTTTGGGTCGCTACAACTTTTGGTCTCAATGAATTGACCAGCGATATAACGGATTCGAATTTGAAATTTAACTCCTATTTCTACGATGTCAATTATGACCGTAGCATGAGTTATAACGATTTGCTTTACTTGTATGAAGACGAGGCTCACCGGATGTGGCTTGGAACCTTTGGCGGAGGCTTGAACCGCATCATGCAGAACTCGGACGATGAAGTTATTTTCAGTCATGTGAGTGAGCAGGAAGGTTTGGTCAATGATGCTGTTTTTGGGATGCTCGAAGGGAAAAACGGTAATTTGTGGCTGAGTACCGAAAATGGTATTTCACGTTATAATATTCAAACCAAAGAATTTGAGAATTACGATACGAATAATGGTTTAATGTGTAGTAACTTCTCAGAAGGGACATGCTGTAAACTGAAAGACGGAAGATTGTTATTTGGAACCTTGGATGGCTTGCTCATTGTGAGCGAAAGTGAGGTGAAAACTCAGTCGTTTCAGCCACCAGTGGTGTTTACATCGTTTTCACTTTTTAACGAGAAAGTCGACTATCACAATCCGGATTCTCCCCTGAAAAAGGATATCAACTTTACGGATCACCTGGTGCTAAACTACAACCAGTCGAGTTTCAGTATTGAATATGCTGCTTTAAGCTTTTTCGATCCGCAAAAGAATCGCTATTCCTATACACTGGAGGGGTTTGACCATCAGTGGTATGATGTGCGTAACGAGCGAAAGGCAAGCTATACGAACTTAGCACCGGGCCAATACACCTTTAAAGTGAAAGCCGCCAATTGGAATGGTACCTGGGGGGATAATCCACGCGAATTGCATATTACCATTTTACCGCCATGGTGGCGCACAAAATGGGCTTATGCAGCTTACCTGTTACTGGTGCTGGTAATCGGTGAAATTTCCCGGCGGATTTTCGTGAAATATAACCGGCTGAGTACAGACCTCCGAGTAGAACGAAAAGTGAACGAAATCAAGTTGAAATTTTTCACAAACATTTCGCATGAAATCCGAACTCCCTTAACCTTGGTGCTGGGACCTCTTGAAGACTTAAAACGGATGCGTGAGTTGCCGGAATCGGTGAAGCAGCCCATCGAGATTATGAGTAGCAATGGAAAACGAATGCTGCGCTTAATTAATCAGCTGCTTGATTTTAGGAAGGTCCAGAACCAGAAAATGAAATTGAAGCTTGGGGAGGTAGATCTTGTTGCATTTGCATGCGAGATCTGTCAGAATTTCGAGCAAATGGCTGGGCAAAAGCAGATTAATTTCGTGTTACCTGATCAGAAAGATCCGCTGTATGCATGGATTGATGCAGAAAAGATGGACTCGGTGTTATTTAATTTGCTATCCAATGCCTTTAAATTTACACCTGCCGGAAAACGTATCGAAGTCCGCATTGCTGAAGATCGGAAAAACAATCGGGTGCAGATTTATGTGGAAGATGAGGGGAAAGGAATAGCCCGTAATAAAATGCCAATGCTTTTCCAACGGTTTACTGCTTTGTCAGATGATAATCCGGAGCATAGCGGAAGTGGTATTGGACTGGCTTACTCGTACGAGTTGATGAAATTGCACAAAGGCGATATCGAAGTGCAAAGCACAGAGGGTCAGGGAAGTATATTTAAGGTAACCATCAAGCTGGGGAAACAACATTTCTCGGCGGATGAATTAAACTACAAACCTGCAGATCAAATCAAGCCGATTTCACATGCAGATGAACTCGAGGTAGCCCCAGAGCCTGAAGAAAGTCTGGACGCAACTGGCAGTGCTGATAAAAAGAAATATGCGATTTTATTAGTGGAGGATCAAGTTGAAATCCGACAATATCTGGCTTCATTTTTAGGAATGCAATTCGAGATTATGCATGCTGAAAACGGAGAGCAAGGCTTGTTGTTGGCACGGGAAAAACATCCGGATCTCATTGTAACTGATTTGATGATGCCTGTAATGGATGGCATTGAGATGACTCGTGAGATTAAAAAAGATTTCGAACTTAGTCATATTCCGGTTGTAATGCTGACTGCCAAATCTGCGGTGGACTCACAGATTGAGGGAATCGATTCCGGCGCAGAGTCATACGTTATCAAACCGTTTAACTCCGAGTATTTACTAAGTGTTGTTCAGAATTTGATTCGTCAGCGCCAAAACGTACTGACCTACTTCTCTAAAAATAATCCATTCCAGGGAGACTTGAAGATTACAAATAAGGACGAAGAATTTTTGAAATCGCTCGTGGCTCTGATCACCGAAAATTGTCAAAACTCGGAGTTCAATGTTGATGCTTTAGTCAAAGAAACTGCTTTGGGACGAACGGTATTTTATAACAAGGTGAAGAGTTTAACCGGAATGAGCCCGGTTGAATTTCTGAGAAATACGAAACTCCAAATTGCTGCCCAGTATTTGGTTTCGGGAGGCTATAATGTTTCTGAGGCGGCCTATGCATGCGGTTTTAACGACTTAAAGTACTTCAGTAAAAAATTCAAAGAGCGTTACAATGTTCCACCAAGTCAGTATGGCAAGCTGAATAATATCAAAAACTAGGTGATTTGAATTAACAAAATTCACAATTTTTCGTTGTAGTCTATATCCTATGTAATCAAAGAGTTGTTTGGGAAGACTGACTTTTGTATTAATTCAAAATCCCTAAAAATGATGAAAAGCTTAAAAATCCTTGGACTGGCTTGCGGAGTATTCGCTTTTGCAGCAGTCATGCATTCCTGTGAAAAAACGGTTGACGATTTGGCAGCTACAGAAACGACGAGTAGCCTGAAATCAGCATCAGTAGAAAAGACTTCCTACATTATCACCTTAAATGATTTGGGATTAAATGCAGAATTATCTTCAACAGAGGGCTATGGAAAGAAAAAAGACAAGGTCTCATTAGCTGTAGCAAAGTTGTTGAAGAAATTAGACGTCACTGATGGCGAAATCGAATATGTTTATGCCACAGCCATGAAGGGGTTTGCAGTTAAGCTGCCTCCCGGTCAATTGAAAAAACTGGAAGGTGATCCCGCAGTTGAACGGATTGAAGAAGACCAGGTAATTGCCTTAAGCCCTATTATCATCAATAAAAGGCCGGGAACTACCGATAATTCATCTTCGGCACCGGCGCAGGTCGTTCCATGGGGAATTTCACGTGTCAATGGAGGTGTTGATGCAACAGGAAAGGTTGCTTGGATTATTGATACGGGTGTTGATTTTACACATCCTGATTTGAATGTTGATGAAGTGCGGTCTGCGAATTTTTCTTCGGATCGCGATGGGGATGATTTAAACGGCCATGGTACCCACGTTGCCGGAATAATTGCGGCAAAAAATAATAGTATCGGCGTTATTGGTGTTGCTGCCGGAGCGACAGTTGTTCCGGTTAAAGTATTGAACCGCCGTGGTAGCGGCACAGTTTCCGGTGTAATTGCAGGTGTCGACTATGTTGCTGCACATGGCGTAAGTGGTGATGTTGCCAATATGAGCCTTGGAGGTGGTGTTTCAACAGCTTTGGATGATGCAGTTCTTGCAGCCTCAACCGATGTGAAATTTGCATTGGCTGCCGGTAACGAGTCCGATGATGCGAACAATCATTCTCCTGCGCGGGTAAATGGCCCCAATATTTACACTGTTTCAGCAATGGACAGTACTGATAAATTTGCATACTTTTCGAATTACGGTAATCCACCGATTGATTACTGCGAGCCCGGAGTCAGCATCTATTCAACCTACAAAGGTGGAGGATATGCAACCTTAAGTGGTACTTCGATGGCTGCACCACATATGGCCGGTTTGCTTTTATTGGGAGATATTATTACAGATGGCACTGTAACAGGCGATTTGGATGACAAGCCAGATGCTATTGGTGTGAATTAAAACAACGAGAAATAATTCGTGAAATAGGTGAATCCCGGCGAATAAACGTCGGGATTTTTTGTGCTATGTGACCTACTTTCTTTTTGCTGATGGCAGAGTTGCTTGAATTTAGTATTCAGCCCCGAGTTTCTGTAATTCCCGCACACTCTATTATAAAAAGACCTGTGAGTCTGAAACAATCTGTTGAGATATGAGTTTATAGTGTAGTAGAACAAAATATGTACGATGATGAAAACTGGAAAATTATTGAAATTAACGTTCGTATTAGCGATTGTGGCTGTAGTTGCTCAGTCTTGTAATTCAGGCTCAAAACCGGAGAAGGCACAGGAGCATAATATGGTGATGAATGATAAAGTACAAGCTGCGCCGGATAATGGGGTGACAAAAGCGATTTGCGTGCTTCAACCGACTGCCGGAAATAACGTAAGCGGAACAATCACCTTCACAAAAACGGATGCAGGAATGCTTGTGAAAGCTGAAGTGTCGGGTTTAACACCGGGCAAGCACGGATTTCATATTCACCAATATGGAGATCTGACTGCGCCTGACGGAACATCTGCCGGAGGTCACTTTAATCCGGAGGGACATGAGCACGGTGCACCACACGGTGAAATGCGTCACGTTGGTGATCTGGGGAATTTGGAAGCGAATGAACAAGGTGTGGCAGATTATGAAATGACTTATCCCTCGATGACATTTAATGGCGCGGAATCCATATTAGGGCGCGGAATTATTGTGCATGCTGATGAGGATGATTTGGTTTCGCAACCAACTGGCGCGGCCGGCAAACGCGTTGCAATTGGTGTGATTGGTGTTGCTAAAAGCGAATAGTTTATTTCCGAAAATTGAGTGATGCCTGACCGGAATGTTATTTGTAAAAATTCATTTCACTCAGGTATTGCCATGTTTTGTAAGGTAGAAAATGTCGGATGTCCTTACCTTCTCGGATCGCATTTCGAATGAAGGAAGCTGAAATTTCCATGAGTGGTGCTTCCTTCACTAAATGAATATGTGGATGTTCCAACCATTCACTTCCGGTGAAGCCCGGACGCGGATAAACCAGGATGTTATAATTCGCTAGCAATTCCTCGTAATTCTTCCATTTGTGGAAGAAGTCCAGGTTGTCGGAGCCGATAATTAACCAAAATTCATGCTGTGGGTATTTTTCCTGCATGTAGGTTAAGGTGTCGATAGTATAAGAAGGCTTGGGCAAGTCAAATTCAATAGAGCTGGCTGAAAAGCGAAAATCATCTTCAATAGCTTGTCTAACCAATTGTAAGCGATGGTAATCCTGCAGTAGATGCTTTTTTGTTTTAAATGGATTTTGCGGGCTTACTACAAACCAAAGTTTCTCGAGTCCGGCATATTCAAGCATATAATTGGCAATAGCCATATGCCCGATGTGAATAGGATTGAACGTTCCGAAATAGAGACCAACCTTCATCTACCTTATTTTTTGTTGATAAATTCGGTTACCAATTTCTCGGCATTGGAGAGTGTTACCGGAAGTTCCTGACTGACCAGAATGACGTCGAACTTTGGTGCAAAACTTAGTTCATATTCTGCTTTCTCAACACGTTTTTCGATTACTTCTTTCGAATCTGTTTCTCGGCCAACCAACCGATTACGCAATTCCTCGATCGACGGAGGCTGCACAAAAACGGCTAACGCTTCGTTGCCGTAATATTCCTTAATGTTGAGGCCACCGACTACATCTACATCGAAAATCACATGATTCCCTTTATTACGAATTCGTTCCACCTCGGCTTTTAAGGTGCCGTAACAGGTTCCTTTATATACTTCTTCCCATTCCAGGAACTCGTCGGTTTTTACTTTGTTCTGAAATTCGTCCGGGCTCAAGAAATAATAGTCAACACCATTTGTTTCGGTATGACGAGGAGCACGGCTGGTTGCTGAGATTGAAAATTCCAATCCGAAGTCTTGTTTCAGCAGGTGCTTTACAATGGTTGTCTTACCTGCGCCGGATGGAGCCGAGAATATGATGAGTTTGCCTTTTTCCATGTCTAAAATCAAAAGTAGAAAGTAAAAAGTAAAATGTCAAAAGTTTCAGAAGCTACCTTTTCCTGGAATTCATCACAATTGCTCCTAAAATGTTTTTGAGCTCTTGCGATTCTTTTATTACAAATTCCAATTGATCTGTTGTAAGTTCGTTTTCAGAATGAGTTGCTTTTATTATCCGTAACCAGTAATTGCTTTCACGCATTTCCCGAAGGCTAATTTCCACTTTAAAAATGAAATCAGCTTTTGAACTACCAGCTTGAGATTCTTCGTAATTGGCTCCAGCTGATGTTGCTGATTTCGTTAGCTGGTGCTTCATGATTTTTGTTTCCTGAGTCGATGGCATCTGGCGTAGAAGCTGAATCGTTTTTACCGCAAATTGAAAAAGCAGGTCCATTAAATCATTCACCATACTAAAATCTCAAAAATCTAGTTTGTGCGAATTTTTACTTTTGCCTTTTTACTTTTGCCTTGTTTAAAGTACGTTCAACAGTTGTTCTTTGATGCGTTCCAGTGCATCTTTCATTTGAACGACGATGCGCTGAATATTACTTTCGTTGGCTTTACTGCCGATGGTATTAATTTCACGGCCGATTTCCTGAGCAATGAACCCTAATTTTTTACCAACATCACTTGTGTTGTCGAGCGTTTCCAGGAAATAGCTACAATGGTTGGTTAAGCGAACTTTTTCTTCGTTAATATCCAGCTTTTCGAGATAATAAATTAGTTCTTGCTCGAACCGGTTCTTATCCATGCTGCCATTTAGCGCAATCTCGCTTAGGCTATCCTGAATTCTTGTTTTTACATTTTCAATACGCTGTTTCTCAAAAGGAGTGATCTGGCTCAATAAGTTCTGAATATCTGCAATGTTTGAGCGAATATCTTGATCCAGTGCATTTCCTTCTTGTACGCGGAACCCGTCTAACATCTCAATTACTGACTGGATCTGTTTCATGATTTCCAGCCATTCATTTTCATTTAGCTCCTCGTAAACTGTTTTTACCGTATCAGGCAACCGCATAATATTTTGCATAATTTGCTCGGTTACCGGTAAACCCAGCTTTTGCTGAATTTCGCTCATTTGCTTGTAGTAGGCCGAAACAATATTCTCATTGATAGCCGAGTTACTTTCCGTTCCTAAATTTTCGATATATAATGAAAAATCAATTTTACCGCGAATCAGCTTTTCCGAAATTGCTTTACGAATGACCAAATCTTTCTCACGGTAAAGCATCGGAAGACGAGAATTTATATCCAGTTGTTTGCTGTTTAGAGATTTAAGCTCAATGGTAATCTTTTTATTACCGGTTTCAAATTCGGCTTTTCCATAGCCGGTCATCGATTTGATCATGTGCTGTATTTTAGTTGTGGCCAAAGTTATAACTTTTCCTCAAAAAGGAGGGGCTGAAGATGTATGTACTACTCGATACTAAACTTAAAAGGTATGTTTTTAAGTCTAAAATCCCATGTTTTTCTTTGCTCGGAATATTATTGGTATTCAGCGAAGGGTGATTCGAAATAATTTAAGCAATTACGCCCGAGCCGATGAGTTCGTTGCCTTCATACCAAGCCGCAAATTGCCCTGCAGTAATTCCTCGCTGTTCTTGCTCGAATAAGATGTATATTCCTTCTTCTTTACAGTAAAGTGTGGCCTTCTCCAAGGGTTGGCGATAACGAATGCGGACGTCGTAGTCTCGAATTTCTCCAACTTCCATCGTGATGTCTGTTCTAATCCAGTGAATTTCTTCCTTGCTGATGAACAAACCTGCTCTGTAAAGCCCTGGATGTTCCGAGCCTTCGCCTACGTAAATGATATTTCGTTTGACATCGGTTCCAATGACAAATAACGGTTCTTCGTGTCCTCCAATATTTAAGCCTTTCCGTTGGCCAACGGTATAGTAGTGTGCACCACGATGTTCTCCAATAACCTTTCCGTTCCACGGCTTGTAAGGGTAGGGAAAGCAAAGTTTGCGGAAATTATCAGGTGTTTTTTCAACTTGCTTTTTCTTGCTCATAAACTCGGCAGGAACTTCAATAACATTACCGGTCTTTGGTTCCAGTTGCTGTTGCAGGAAGGTCGGCAAATCCACTTTCCCGACAAAGCAAATCCCTTGCGAGTCCTTGCGGGTTGCTGTTGGTAATTGTTGTTCGGCAGCTATTTTTCGAACTTCTGGTTTGTCGAGGTGACCAATCGGGAACAACGCTTTGCTAAGCTGTTCTTGATTCAACTGGCATAAAAAGTAGCTTTGATCTTTGTTGTTGTCTTCTCCTGCCCGGAGTTGATAAATCATTTTCCCGTCTTTTTCGAATTCCGTTTTCTGGCAATAGTGGCCGGTAGCAACGAAATCGGCCCCGTGTTTCAGACATTCATCCATGAAAATGTCGAACTTGATTTCACGGTTGCATAAAACATCCGGGTTAGGGGTGCGCCCTTGACTGTATTCGTCAAACATATAATCGACTACGCGTTTCTTATAATGCTCGCTCAAGTCAACAATATGGAAAGGCATATCCAGTTTCTTGGCTACCATTTCAGCAATCAATGCATCATCTTCCCAGGTACACTGTCCGGTTAGGGTTCCGGTACGGTCGTGCCAGTTAATCATGAATAATGCGATTACTTCGTATCCTTGTTGTTTCAGCAGATAAGCGGCAACACTCGAATCTACTCCACCTGATAAACCAATAACTACCCTTTTCATTCTTAATCTTTCAATTGTCTATTTACAATTTTTCAAAGAAAAAACAGTAGAAAAACCTGACTCTGCTTTATCTTTGCTTCTCAATAAATTGAGCGACAAAAGTAGAATGAAAATCGGAATTTGCCAATTCTGGAAGTAGGGTAAAGCGCTTTTCGAGGGGAGTATTGGAATAATTTTTGTTTGCTCTGCTCGATTCTTTCAAGCTCTGTAGGATGGCAGAATTTCTGATAAAATTATAAAAGTGATCTGGCCTATTGTTGAAACATGCTTGTTTTAAACTCTAGGAAAACGAAAAACAAATAAACTAAAAGTACGTCATGAAGAAGATTTTAATTCTTGTTGCAGTTTTAGCAATACCGTTTTGCGGATTTTCGAAATCTCATTTTCTAATTAACCTAAATGCTGGTTGGGATCATACTGCCAACAAGTATTATAGTTACAACAATTACAATTATTTTGATCAGGATGGAGCCGAATTTAGCTGGGGTGCTGATCTTGGTATTAAATTCTCAGATATTGTACGTTTCCGGGTGGAGTCCAGATTTGGGAAATATAGCTATGGACAAGAGTATACTGGAATGGATTTGTTGAAGACGACAATGGATCTGCACTATTTTGATATTAATCCACATCTCGATTTTCGGGTTTGGAGTAAAAACAAATTTGAATTGTTTGTTTCTCCTGGAATGAAACTTGAATATATATCAGACTCAAATCAAAAAACAGAATTGTCTGATGGTTCCGTTTCTGATGGGAACTATGTTTCTTCTGCTTATGCTGATAATATGTCGGGTTTTGTGGGAAGTGCTATTCTGAAATACAACATTAACAGTAAGTTTGGTATTACATTGACACCGGAATACACCTACTTCTTTAAAAAATTATACACTAAGAATGATAACAATATGTCGCGCTTTTCAACCCGCTTAGGTGTTGAATATACATTTTAAAGAATAAACTGCTTTGCAGATATGAGAAAGGCATCCCCGAAGGGATGCCTTTCATTTTGCTTTTAGAGATATATTTACACGTATGTAAATACGATTAATTCGATTTT
>NZ_JBZQJF010000043.1:0-1844 GCF_059905295.1 Mangrovibacterium sp. | reverse complement strand
GTATGAAACATTTCCATGACGGCTTGTGAATATATAAAAGGTCATATTATAAAGAATAGAGTGCCGCTAACCATGGCCTGTAGCGGAGCGCGGCCAAAAAGCGGCCGCTCCCGCTAAGGCCCACGTTAGCCAATAAGAGAATCAGGAGAATAAGATGCCCCGAAATGAACAGCCTTTGAAAGAACTCCATGAGCAAATAGAGAGATTTTCGAAATTTGATAAGGAAAAACTGATAAAAAGGCCAGCTTGGGGTGCTATCAACTTAGAAGAGGCTAGAACAGATATAGATAAAATATACGATATTATAAATTACTCAACTTTCGAGATTCATGATTCAATCAATTATTTTATTTTAACCAATTGAATTAATAGATAAATAAGCTTGAAGAGCCCAGTCTGTTGATATATGGTGGATTTACGGCAATTCACAATGATATCAATCAGAAAGGGCTCAAATGAACCATAGCAATATTGCTCCTCAATCGCAAGATAACATTCAGGTTCTCGACCAAATTGACGACTTTTTCGATACATTTCGTATCGGTTCGCTGCTTCACCGCTGCGGGATTCGTAAACGCCATGGCTACGGTGTTCGTTCTTTGACAAAAGCAATATTTGCACTTCCATTCATCGGAAAGAATTTCTTCCGAGGCATTGTGATCAACGATGACGCTGATGTCGGAAAAGATGCGGCCTACGATTTTCTCAAAGCATGCACTTACAATTGGAGAAAGTTCTTACTGTTGATAGCGGTTCGCCTGCATTGCATTTTTAACCGATTAACGACAGATCAACGCGAATCAGTGCTCATCTTTGATGATAGCCCATACGACCGATCTCGCTCAAAAAAGGTAGAACTTCTCAGTCGTGTCTTTGACCACAGTACCGGACGGTACTTGAAAGGTTTTCGATTGCTGACCTTGTGTTGGTCTGATGGCGTCAGTTGTTTGCCCTTGGACTTTGGGTTGCTGTCATCTGCAAAAAAGAAGAATCGTTATCATGAAAACGAAAAAATCATGGACAAACGATGTTGCGCTTTCAAGCGGCGGCAAGAAGCAACCACAAAAGCCACAATGCTCTTGGTTCCAATGGTCAAAAGAATCCTCAAGGCAGGTATCCGTGCCCGCTATGTACTCATGGACAGTTGGTTTACCATGCCGGTTAATATTTGCGCTTTGAGAAAACATCTGCATGTAATCGGCATGATCAAAAAAACGCCAAAGGTGTTTTACGAGCATGATGGCAAAAAGCGCAATTTGGTAGGAATCTACCAAAATATTAGCAAACGCCGAGGACGAGCAAAAATATTGGCCTCTACCATGGTAACAATGAGTGACGGCAAACAGGCGAAAATCGTTTTCGTTCGTAATCGTCGCAAAAAAGACTGGTTAGCGCTTTTGTCGACAGACATCGAACTGGCCGATTCGGAGGTGGTTCGCATCTACGGCAAGCGTTGGGATATCGAAGTATTGTTCAAGATGTCAAAACAGCATCTAAAACTGGTAAAGGAAATCCAGTGCCGCGATTACGATATGCTTATCGCTCACACCAGTATTGTGTTTATGCGATATATGTTCATTGTTTATAGGGTTCGTATGGAGACGGATCACCGAACCTTTGGTGAACTATTCTACGCGTGCTGTCAGGAGCTTGATGATATCAGCTTTGTAGAAGCGCTTCATCGAATATTGACTTTAGCCGTTGAGCAATTGCGGCAATTAGGCATATTCTGCGAAAAAACAGCGTCAGTATTTTTTGATACTGTGATCACCGAAGCATTAAAGTACGTCAATTTGTCAAAGAGCTGCGTTTTAACCGAAGATCGTTAAAGTCGAAAGTTGAGT